>CAIZGQ010000385.1 GCA_903932565.1 uncultured Hyphomicrobiales bacterium | reverse complement strand
GCGGTCCCCAAATATTTTGATTTGCTCCTGAAGGGTAAATCAGAAGAGGCGATGGAAATTTACTGGCGCATTCAACCGGCGCGTGCGGCGCGAGTTGCAATTCAGTCAACTGTGGTGGGCGCAAACTTCATTCATCGGTCGCTTTGGAAATACCAGCAATGGCTGCAGGGGTACAATGGCGGACGTATGCGTCAGCCGGTAGCCAAGCTCACGGATTCGCAGATGAAGCAGATGCGGGATTCGCTTGCTCGGTCTGGGTTTGACATGCGTGATGAAGGTCCGAAGGATTTTTACAACGGCCGCATGCGGTCCTGAAACTTAAGGGCCTCAACCATGACTCTTCTGCTGTCCCACGAAGATGTTCGCGCTGCCGTCACGATGCACGATGCAATTGATGCGATGGAAGCGGGCTTTTTAGAAGAAGGGCAAGGCAAGACCCTTTTGCCGCAACGCATCAACATCAAAGCCGGCAAGGGCTGGCTGCGCGTTGGCCCTGTGGTGCTCGAAGGGTCCGGCTGGATGGGGTTTAAGGCGATGAACCTGACACCCGGGCAGGGGGTGCGATATCAGGTTCATCTTTACGACATCAGCACAGGAGCTCTGGTTTGCATCATGGATGCGCAGCACCTCACCACGCTGCGAACGGGTGCGACAAGTGCTGTCGCCACGAAGCGTTTGGCGCGACCTGGCAAGGCCGTGACAGCATTGCTGGGGTCCGGGCCAGAAGCGCGTGCGCAGTTGGAAGCCATGATCGCCGCCGGCTTTGTATCTGAAGCCAGGATCTACAGCCCCACGGAAGCCAACCGCGAGAAACTGGCGCGTGAGTTTCGTGATCAGGGGTTTGATGTGCATGCTGCAACCTCTGCAAAAGCTGCATGTGACGGCGCAAGTCTTGTGCTGGCGGCAGTGAAGTCCACGGAGCCGGTGTTGGAAGGGGCTTGGTTGCAACCGGGCACGCATGTCAATTCTGTCGGCACCGCGCGCCATGAGCAGCGCGAGCTGGATCTTGAATCATTTCGCCGATCCTCAATCATCGTTGTGGATACACGCAGCGGTGTTTTCGGCGAGGCTGGTGACGCCGTGGCCGCAGCATCGATTGTAGCGCAAGACAGCGTGATTGAATTATCCGCCCTCGTGACTGGTAAATCTCAAGGTCGTACATCGGACGATCAGATCACGCTGTTCAAGTCTGTTGGCACCGGCATCCAGGACATCGCAGTGGCTGCGACGATCTATGCCAAGGCGGTGAAGCTTGGCCTGGGCATGGACATCGGCGAGTTTCCGTATCTGAAAAGGAATTGACGATGGCAGCCAAGCTGACGCCCATGGAATATCTGCGCCAGCAGCACGGACCTCTTGCGGATGCCTTTCAGGCTCTGCGCAAGGCGACAGCCGAGGGCCCGTTGGACGAAGCGACTTGCGAATTGGTGGCGCTGGGGTCACTTGCCACGACGGGTGAGATGGCGAGCTTCAAAGTCCACGCAAGGCGTGCGCGCAAAATCGGTGTTTCTGCAGATGCGATGCGTCAGGCGATCTTTGTCACGTTCGGCGCGACGACGACATTCAGTCAGGTGTCGGCTGCCTTGCACTGGATTGATGATGTCTTTGAGGCCGAGGCATGAGTCTCTACACGCTTCAAAAACTGATCCGTGAAATCAATCGAAATGCTGATCTTCGTTCGCGCTTCATGTCCGATGCGAACAGTGTCGCCGCTGAATGGAAGTTGTCAGAACCCGAACACAAGGCACTGGTCAGTCGTGACTATACCGCACTTTATCAAATGAAAGTGCATGGCCTTCTGCTGCGACCGTTTTCAATTCTGCATCAAGTGTCCGAGCCCGATTATCTGGACCTTATTCGAAGGGACGTCGAATGAGTATTGTGTTCTCGGCCGCTATCGGGCACGCGCCAGGTTGGACTGCGTGGAACGAGCGCGCCACACATGAGCAGCGCGACGCGTTGGCTGCGAGCATGGCAACGCTGTCAAAAGAACTGGCGGAGGCCAGGGTCGATGCGCTGATCATGTTGACGTCGGAACATTGGGCCAATTTTTTTCTTGATCACATCAGTGCATTTTGTGTCGGGCGCGGTGATGTGTTTGAGGGTCCGATTGAAGGTTGGCTCAAGATTGATAGGACAGATATTGCTGGCGATCCCGAGCTTGCGACACAGATCATTGATGCGGCCTATGCTCAAGACTTTGAGCCTGGTTTCGGTCACGAATTGAAACTCGATCACGGCACGATGGTGCCATTGAGCTTGCTGGCCCCCAAGCTCGATGTTCCCATTGTGCCAGTCTTTTTCAATACGCTCGCGGCACCTCAGCCTTCGCCGCGGCGCTGTTTTGAACTTGGCCGCGTGATCGGTGATGTGGCTCGCAAATCCGATAAACGGATTGGAATCGTGGCGACAGGCGGCATGTCGCATGATCCAGGTGAGCGCAGCCATGGCGAAATTAACAGCGATTTTGACAAGGCTTTTCTTGATCAGATGGCGCGCGGAGACACGCGCGAACTCTCTGGTTACAGCGTTACACAACTTGCCGCAGCCGGGGCCGGAGCTATTGAGCTGCTCGCCTGGATTGCACTTGCCGGCGCATTGGGCAACTTCAAAGGCGATGTGCTTGCTTATGAAGCTGTTCATGCCTGGGCGACGGGCATGGGCGTCATGCGCCTCACGGAGACAGCAGCGTAGCATTCATCCACGGGGCGCTGGCGGCAGTGTCACCACATCAACCAAAACGCAAGCCCCGCTTTCGACCGATTGGAACGCCGCTTCAAAAATGGTCGCTAGCTCTTCAATTTTTGAGACGGGGCCGTAGACAACAAAGCCATACGAATGGGCGAGTTCGGCGATGTTGACGTTGGGATCCGTGATCTCCATCCCGATATTTTTGTTTTCAACCGGGCGTGTACGCCGCCGCGCAACAATCTCTTGGTGTTCCACATCGTTGTAGAATGACGAATTGTTGTTGACGATGAACAGGCACGGCAACTTTTCGTGCGCGGCTGTCCAAAGTGCCTGACTTCCCATCAGAAGATCGCCGTCTCCGATGATGGCGACCGGAATGCGGCCGGTCCCTTTAAGCGCCAGTGCCGCGCCCACTGTGATGCCCGGTGTCGAGCCGATGCCGGCTCCGCCATCCATGCCGATGCAATCAAGCGGGCCAGTAAACTGGATAAATTCATCCGGCGCGCCGAACGTCAGGCGCGTGAGGCAAATCTTTCGCTGTCCACGACAAGCTTCAAAAGAGGCAATTAGCGCCGGGATTGTCACCGGACCTGATTGCGGCAAATCGGGACGCGTGGGCGGCGCAATCATCCACTTTGCAGGTGCTCGCGCGCCCGGCATTGCGTTCATCGCCTCGACAAATGTTTCGGGCGAAACAGACAGTCGCAGGTCAGCTTCGGCAAGTGCGAAATGATCGAGCGACCAGCCGTTGTGAAGCTGTTCGTCTTGCGAAACGATGATTGTGGCGAGCCCGCTTCCTTTGTCGGGGCGAACGGACAGCATGCCTTTCAAGTCCGGCCAGTCCAGGCTGATGATGAGATCAGCCTCAGCCATCAAAGCGCAGGTTCGCTTGCTGGGATATTGTGCAGGCGCCGAAATGAACAGTGGATGCGTGCTGGGAAATCCAACGCCGACTTTCTGGTCGCAGATAACCGCCGCGCCCACGCCCTCGGCAAACGTGATACGCGCATCCCATGCGTCCTGCGTGCGCGCATGACGACCAACCAGCAGCAATGGTTTTTGCGCTTTTTGAATGATTTGCTGTGCCCGTTTGAGATCTGTTTCGTTGATCGACGGGCGCGCGCGGGGAATGTAGCGCGCCGGATCAATCGTCGCGCGGTGCGTGGAGCCACTTTCCTGCACGTCCACATCGAGGCAAATATAAGTTGGGCCGCAGGGTTCGCTTTGCGTCAAGCCCCAAGCCCTTAAAATCGATTCCACCATGGCGGGCACGGAGGCTGGTTGGTCATCCCATTTCACAAAAGGGCGAACTAGCGCAGCCTGATCGCGGCTCGTGTGGATCCATTCGATCCAGGGTCTGCGCCTTGATGCGTCAACCGCGCCGGTGGCACCCAAGATCAGCATCGGCACGCGATCCGCCCAAGCGTTGTAAATCGACATCACGGCATTCATCAGGCCAATGTTTGCGTGGAGAACAACCCCCATCGGCTTGCCGGAGACTTTAGCGTAACCATGGGCAATGGCGACGGCCTGCGCCTCATGGAGCGTCAGGATCAGACGGGGCTCGTGATTTCCCAAATGGTTGACGATGGAATCGTGGAGCCCGCGGAAGCTCGCACCCGGGTTGATTGCAAGGTAGGGGACGCCAAGGGTCCTCAGCAAATCAGCTGTAACATCACTCCCGAATTGCGCGCCGCCTTCGTCAGTCTGGGTCATGGTCAGCCTTTAGACAATTCAATGGCTATATGTTCGCTGAAATAACTTTGTCTGACAATCGCATTTCTCGGTTATGGTGCTAATCTCCGGTGGCGGCGGGCAGCCGTGGGATTGAACTTGCATGCGAGGGAGACATCGCTTGAGAACGCTGCGAGAGCTGATTTGTTCGAGTGTCCATCTGGCCGAGCCGCTCGTCCTCCCCGTGCTTGTTGTCAACGAAGATCTGAATTTATCGGGATGCCAGATTGGGCACATCGATTTTCGAAATGTTGTTTTCAAAGGTCGATTTGTTGCGCAGGACGCCCATTTTGCAGGCGTCTGCTGGTTTGATAACGCGATGTTCGAGCAAGGCCTTGACGCTTGCGGCACAACCTTTGACTGGGATGCGCGCTTTGATGGAGCAACGTTCGCACATTTTGCGAAATTTGATCGTGCGGAATTTCATGGCATCGCTTGCTTCAACAAGGCAACGATCAATGGTGATTTCTTTCTCGCCAGGGCGCTTGTGTTTGGAAATCTGTCGATGGAATATGCGCGGGTTGCCGGTCGTCTCGATTTGTCGCGATCAGAATGCCTTGGCGGTATCTGGGCCGAGATGGCTGAATTTCGCCTCGGCAGGAATCAACATCTGGCGCGTGCAAATGGCCGTGTGTCCTTCCGCAGCGCCTTATCGTGATGCGGGCGAGGCAGCGGTTTTTTGCTGTGCGCACAGCAAAAAGTCCTTTTTTCAATAAGCAGAGTCATAAGCCGTGTCGCGCGTCGCAAGGTATGATTCTTAGGCCTTGACAGGCGTGCCGCGCGGGATTTTAAATTGTCAGACAAAATCTCGAATGGGATTGAGCCATGCGACACGACGCCGACCTCTACACGCGCCTGGCGCACCAGGGCCTCGGCCGTTCCTTGAGCGCTGACGAGCGCGCATTTGCTGAAAAACTTGAGAAGCTTTTCGCGTCCGGCGTCCATGATTTTCAGCATGTCGCGGTCGGGTTGAATGAAAGTGGCTGCGCGCGTCCGTCCGGCAATAGTGAGCCGTGGTCCGCCGACATCCTGTTGGCTGAACTGAAAACCTTAAATCAGAACTTGGACGAAGCCTATGCAACGCGTGGCAGTGAGCCGCGCGTTTATGGTTGAAGCGTCGTATAATAACCAATCGCAATATCGCCAGTTGACGGCAAGCGAAGTCGCGGGAGCGGTGAATGCCAGCACATGATGCATCCGCAGTTGAACAGCGCCTGGATAGCGGGCTTCTTGGATATTGGTACGTCGTAGCAAAGTCCGTCGACGTCAAGCTCGGCGTGCCGCTGTCGGTCAAAGCCTTGGGCATTGATCTCGTGCTTTGGCGTGGCGATGACGGGACGGTGCGGTGTCTTGAAGACTATTGTCCTCATCGTGGCGCACGCTTGTCGTTTGGACGTGTCTCAGGACCTGACATCTCGTGCCGCTATCATGGCGTCACGCTCAATGGTGCTGGTGTTGTCGTGAGCGTGCCCGGCATGGCCCAATGCGCACTGGAAGGCCGAAGCGCGGTTCGCAGCTTCCCCGTGCAGGAGCATGTGGACGGTGTGTTCGTTTATTTTGCGAGCGTGAAAAACCCCAATCCACCTGAGCTTGTTCTTCCAAAAGAGCTTTCTGACTCTGAATACACCAGCTTTCTCTGCACAGCGCCGTGGGATTGCAATTACAGATATGTCCTCGACAATCTGGTTGATCCCATGCACGGAATCTTCCTTCACGCCGACACGTTCACGCTCGGCCGGGGCGTCAAACAGGACACAGTTGAAATCGTCGAAAAGGAATCTGGCTTTATCGTCAAGCGCGTTGCGCAGCAGGACGTGAATTTCGACTGGTCGGAGATTGTCGTGGAAGGGCCGGTCATGTTTGGCCGCGTGATCATTCCTTATCCGCCTGCCGCAGGACCAGGCGGCGCGATGTTTGTGATTCCGATTGTCACGCCGATCAATGAAACATCCTGCCGGATTTTCTTCTGGCGCACCCGGCACGTGGCCGATCCCATTGCGCGCGAAGCATGGCGCTTTTTGTTCAGAGCCAGTCTGGAAAAGCGTCACTGGTACGTTCTGGAACAGGATCGTGAAATGCTGGAGCGCATGCCGACAACCGCACGCCATCGGGAATCTCTATATCAGCACGATTTGGGCGTTTCACGGCTCCGGCGCATCATGTATCGCAAGGCTGTCGAGCAACTTGAAACTGAGGCCGCATCCAGCGCGCGGGTGGCGGTTTGAGCCCCACACCGGTGTCACACGCACCCATGCTCGCGGGTCGGACGATCGTCGTGACCGGTGCTGCACGAGGCGTTGGTCTTGCAATTGCGCAAGCCTGCGCGCGGCATGGCGCTCGTCTTGTTCTGGCCGACATGCGCGTCGAGCTGGGTCAACGCGTTGCAAACGAACTCGCGGCGAGCGGCGCATCTGTTCGCTTTGCGGGTGTTGACCTTGCCAATCCTGACAGCATCACGGCCTTTGCAGATTCAATTGTTGCGCATGAAGGTCAAATCGACGGCCTTGTGAACAACGCTGCCATCGCAACCGATGTGGGTGGCAAACCATTCGAAGACATTGATATGGACCTTTGGGACAAGGTCATGACCGTCAATGTTCGCGGCACGTGGCTCATGACGCGGGCGATGAGCCCCTTGCTGCAGTCCGGCGGACAGATCGTCAATCTTGCCTCGGATACGGCCTTGTGGGGCCCTCAACGCTTGCTTGCCTATGTGACGAGCAAGGGTGCCGTCATTTCGATGACGCGATCCCTGGCCCGTGAGCTTGGACCGCGCCGCATTGGGGTTACGGCCGTTGCACCCGGCATCATGCGCAACGAAGCAACAGATTACGTGCCGCCCGCGCGCCATCGCGAATATGAAGACGGGCGCGCGGTCCCGGGCCCGCAAATGCCGGAAGATATCGTCGATATCATTGCGTTTCTTTTGACGCCTGCGGCCCTGGGAATGACCGGGCAAGTGGTGCCTGTCGGCAATGGATTTGTTTTCGTTTGATTGGAAACCTCGAGATTTCGTTGATCAGGCTGACACGATGCCGATGGCCCCAATCTTGAAAGAGCTCGTCGCGCCTGTGCTGTCCAACATATTCCTCGAAACAAGTCCCCTGAAAAACGACCCCGCTGCAAACGGAGATGACATGGTAACGCGCAAGAAGTTTTTGAAAGCGATCGTCAGCGGGACACTACTTTGCCTGTTGGCAGGCTCCTTCATTCCGGAAGATGTCAGCGCACAATCGTTGCCAACAATCAGGTTTGGACGTCAAACGGCCGCGGAGGAAAACCTGTGGCTGATGATCGCCAAGCCCGAGCTCGCACCCCATCTTGGAAAAACATACAACGTCGAGTGGGGCCAGTTTCGTGCATCCGATGCTGCGTTCAAGGCGTTGGAAGCAGATCAGGTCGACATCGTCTCCACCAATGCAAATTCGGCGATTGTGGCGTCTGCCAAAGGGCTTGATGCCCGGATCATCGCCAGTCTCAGCCGCGAAACAGAAGCTGGCGCGCATACCAGTTACCTCGTGCGCGAGGACGGTCCCCGCACGATTGCCGAGCTGAAAGGCAAGACAATCGGCATTGTGGGGTATCGCACGGGCGTTGAACTCTGGGCTCGGCAGGCCTTGAAAACCGGTGGCCTAAATCCGGATCGCGATGTGAGCTGGGCTGTCCTGCCATTTGCTGCAACAGCGGATGCGTTGCGCGCAGGCAAAATCGGCGCCGGTGCCACCGTGGATATTTTTGCAATTCCCGAATTGGCAAAGGGGGATGTTCGCATTCTCTTCACCTCCAAAACGGGCGTCCCGTTTGATGAAGAGCTCATTGTCATCAGTGCAGCTTCAAAGTTCTTGAAAAAAGAGCCGGGCGCTGTGCGTGATTTCTTGTCGGACATGGTGCAGGTCAACAAATATTATCTCGCCAATCTTGATCAGGCTCGCCAGGCTTTGCTCGATGCAAAACTTGTTGGCCTGCCACCAGCCGTTTTCATGAAGCTGAAAGATTATAAGCGCGATCCAGACCTGCGGCCGTCGATCGAAGCCATTAGCAAGCAACAAGACGTTCTTGTGTCTGCCGGCTTCCTGGACGAGAAGGCTGACATTGCCAAGATTGTCGACGTGACGTTCCTGGGGCCGAAATAAATATGGGTCACATCTCGGTTCGGACTCTTGGAAAGACATTCACGCGTCAGAATACCAACGTTGATGCCATTTCAGATTTTAATCTTGAAATTGCGGAGGGTGAATTTGTTGCCATCGTGGGTCCATCCGGCTGCGGGAAGAGCACGTTCCTCCACATGCTGGGCGGGTTCGAGTCGGTCTCATCCGGGCAACTGCTAATCAATGGCAGCCCGGTCACAGCACCTGGTCCGGACCGCGGGGTGGTGTTTCAGGAATATGCTCTCTACCCGTGGCTGACGGTTGAGAAAAACATCGCTTGGGGGCTTTCCATTCAGGGAAAGTCAAAGGCGCAAAGCGACGAGATTGTCGATCGCCTCCTGGTCAAAATCGGGCTGCAAAAGTTTCGCAAACATTATCCCTACGAGCTGTCGGGCGGGATGCGCCAGCGCGTCGCCATCGCGCGTACACTAGCCTTCAACCCGCGCATTTTGCTGATGGATGAACCCTTCGGCGCTCTCGATTCGCAAAATCGTGAGCTCATGCAGGAAGATCTTCAAACGATCTGGAATGATGAGCGCAAGACGGT
>CAIZGQ010000384.1 GCA_903932565.1 uncultured Hyphomicrobiales bacterium | reverse complement strand
CTCCACCATCGGCACGTCGAACGCCTGAGGCCGCCCAACTGGCGACTGAATGGTATGTTGCAGGATCGCTGTTGGCGGCGAGTCCCCGCGGCAGAATGGCTTCGTAGCCCCAGATCCAGTCGCGCGTCCATCCATGGTGGGCCAGGTAATTGGCGGTCGAGGCCAGTGCGTCCGGGACGGAGTTCCAGATATCCTTGCGGCCATCGCCATCATAATCCACCGCAAAGCGCATAAAGCTCGAGGGCATGAACTGTGTCTGTCCCATCGCACCAGCCCATGAGCCTTGCATTTGAGCAGGTTTCACGTGGCCTTCTTCAAGAATCTTCAGCGCGGTGATCAGCTCCGTGCGGAAATACGTTCCGCGGTATTTGTAATAAGCCAGTGTCGCAAGGGCGCGAACGGTGGACGTGTCCCCGGTGTAACCGCCAAAGTTCGTTTCCATGCCCCAGACGCCGAGCACAACATATCTGTCGACGCCCCATTTGCGTTCGATGCGCTCAAGGATCGCCTCGTAATCATGCAGCTTGGACAGGCCTTTTTCGATCCGCTTCTGTGAAACGGCCGATGTCAGATAGTCACCAATCGGCTTGACGAATTCTGCCTGCTTGTGGGTGCGCGCCATGATGGCAGGATCGGGTGTAACGCCTGCAAAGGCTGCGCGAAATGTTGACTGCGAGACCCCGTGCCTTTGCGCGTCCGGCCAAAGTGAGGCAACAAAGCTTTGGAATTTTGCATCTGCCGGTTCACCTGCGTGGCTAGTGCGTGGCAAGACAAACGCGCAGACCCCAGCCAGTGCGATGATGCCGACAAAGCGCAGCAGGCGTTCAAGTGCCGGGCGAAACAAATCATCCCCGATGGGGGGCATGGGTTTTGCTGTGATGCGAACCGTCCTGGCGTGCGCCATGGCCCGACCTCCGAAAATCGGGCACAAAACGAATGCCGCCCGTCTCGAGAGATTAAGGATGATCCGTTTCCGAAACGTTTACTATGTCGGGCTCGTTCGAATTTATGGAGACAAGCAGGCCGAGCCTTTAAAACAATCCTTAGGATTTCGGATTCTGCAGCAGGCGCGGACGCCTGCCCGCCTTTCGGCCCACCAGTTCGATGAAATCATCAAGACGGGCAGCCACGGCCCCGACATCGTAAAGGGCCCGCATGCGCGCATGGGCAGCTTCGACTTTTGAGATGCGCAACGCATCGTCATCCATGAGGGCCGCGATCGCGGGCGCCATCACGCCAGGCTCCACACCCGCGAGATAGTGGGCATGCTCACCGCTGACTTCCCGCAGTCCGCCGCTACCAGATGAAAGGACAGCAGCGCCGCCCGCATGGGCCTCAAGGCAGGTGCGCCCGAAAGGCTCAGCCCAGACGGATGGAATGAGCGCGATGGCGGCCTGCTCGTTCAGCTGCTTCACGGTTGATGCTGGCACGGATTCTAGAACGCGCACTTGCCCTGCGATGGGCGCAAGCGCGGCACGCACTGCCGCAGCATAGGCGGGATTGCGCTGACATTCCGACATGACAAAACAGGCGGACCAATCTGGCCGCTTCGGCAAAATGACGGCCAGCGCCTTTGCCGCCTCCAGCAGACCCTTGTCCGGGGAGGCACGTCCGACAACCAGAACAAACCGGCTGCGCTCAGCCTGCGGGGTCCATGCGGAAAGATCAATCCCGTTGGGCACTACGCAGCGCGCGATCTCGACCTCAGGCCAATGCTGCTCGAAATGCGCCTGCACAGCCTCGCTGACAAAGGTGATGCCGGCAAGCTTGCGGAACTGTTGCACGTGCCGCCAGCGACCCAGTGCTGCCAAAGCCCCAACGCGCGGCGCGCGCACAAAATTATGCTTCTGCAAAATCGTGGGTTGCATAATACGCTTAGCGATGGCAGCGGCACTGGGCAAATGCTGCTGAACAATCACGATAGATGGCTTATGACGTGCAACGCGTTTTGCAACAAAACGAGCGCGCTGAAACGTGTTTGCAACATCAAACTTCGGCAGATCAATCACGAGATTGGCCGGAAGTTTTGGCCCGCCGCTTTCCGCCACAACGATTGTTTCAAACCGTGTGTGCGCCTGCATCTCGCTGACAAACAAATCAATCGACGTCGGCCGATTACGCTCATAACGCATCCCACGCGGGAGGATATGCCAGACAGCATCGTCGCAGAGTTGAAGTGAATCCGACATCCAAGACCTAAAGTTTGCGACCAAAAAATCGCCTGACGACTCAAAATAAACTCTACGTAAAGCGACAATTTGTAAAGTTAAATATTATCAATTAGATCTTGTTTATTAGAGTTTTCTTGTTTTCTATTTTGCTTTCAGACACGTTTTCTTTGCAGCGGGACACGCGCTTGTAATCTCGCTGAACGACGCGAATCGGACTGCCCAAATGATCGCATTCGTTGCACGCGTGATCAATGAAGCTCGGGCGGTCGAGCTCTGTCCAGTCGGGATATTCTTCAAAGGCACGTCCTGGTGATGGAAGCGCTGATCACTGACACGAGATTAAAACAGCGAGACGACACGAGTAGCCGGATCGTGGAGGACAGCATTGGTCGGCGTGCGGCGGAACGCCTGGTTGCAGTCCTGAAAACATCACCTCCGCGAAAAAATCGATTGGCGCTTTTTCAAAAGTTTAGATGGGCCACACGGCGCTGGTCACTGAAGCAAATTTTCTATCGCATGCGTCTGCCTGTTCGCCGACGGCGCTGGCTTCAAGACCGCATTGTTGCAACGCAGCGCCATTTCAAAAATCCAAATCTGGTTCGAACAAAAGGGCCTGCGATCGCATTCGGCGAATTTTCGGGCAACCACGGTTTGGGGCGAGCAGCGGCCTATGATGTCGCGCGCTTACATGAGCAGCACAGGTCTTTGACGCTTGTCGACATCGGCGATTATCTTCGCGGCGCTCCGCCAAAGGCCTTACGCCTCGAACAGGGGTTGGAAAACGTTTATTTTCTCTGCCAGCCAGATACATACGCACTAGTCTTTTCGTTGATCTCACCACAGGACATTGCCAACGCCTGGCGTGTTGGCCGATGGGTCTGGGAAACACCAATTTTTCCGGAGGATTGGCGGTTTGCGGAACCTCTTGTGCACGAGGTCTGGGCGCCGTCAGAATTCTGCGCCCAGACATTCAGGCAAGCGCTCCAGGTTCCGGTGCACGTTGTGCCGCATGCCGTGTCCGCCCCGTGTGAAAACGGCATTGATATGCGGCGGCGTCTTGGGATCGATACGGCAGCGTGCCTTGGTCTTGCGATTATGGATATTCGGTCATGCCCCGAGCGGAAAAATCCATGGGCGCACGTGCGGGCATGGCAGGCTGCATTCGGCACTGACGCGCGTTACCAATTTTGGATTAAAATTCGTGTCGGGAAGCGGACAAGACTCGTTCTTGATGAGCTGCGCGAACTCATCGGCGATGCACAAAATATTCATGTGCTGACAGAGGATCTGAGCAATGACGAGATCGTCGCCCTTCAACGTGCGGCAGACCTTTTTATCTCCCTGCACCGATCGGAAGGTTTCGGCTTAAGCATTTACGAAGCCTTGCTTCTCGGCAAGCCAGTCGTCGCCACCCATTGGTCTGCAAACGCTGAATATGGGCCGACGTTTTCGTCCTATTTTCCCGCGCCATATCAGATGAAACGATACCAAGACTGGACAAACCATTATGCGGACCAAACGTTTCAGTGGGCTGCCGGCAGCGTCGATTTGTGATGAAAAAAATTTACAATTTTAAGTATTTTCTGGAGCATGTCGCTGATGTCGTCCGTAAAAGTTGCTTTAATTACAGGTGTGACAGGGCATGACAGGGCAGGGCTCGGTAGAGATCGGCAGGGCATGGCAGGGCTCG
>CAIZGQ010000383.1 GCA_903932565.1 uncultured Hyphomicrobiales bacterium | reverse complement strand
TCGGCTTGAACGAGGCTTTGGAGTTCTTTCGACATCTGCTTGCGCAATTCAGCCAATGTCTTGGGTGGCGCCACAATCACCAAATGCTTGAAGCTTTTTTCGTGCATCGCCGTTTCAAGCTGCTTCTCGATTTCCTTGGCAAAGGCTGTTTCATCCATCTGGTGCCAGTCAGTTCCGCCGACCGCACCTGACCGATGCGGCACACCCGAGGACACGCGCGAGGGACGTTCGGTCCCCTGGTCATGATTGGCGTCGGACTTGTGCTCGTGCGCGGACATCCGTCGAAGATTGATGAGCCCGTCATCACCGTCGTTTTGCAAGATCAGGCATTTGCGCCCATCAGCCACGACCACCCAGGCCCCGGCTCGAACATGCAATTTTGCCATGACCCACTCCGCTTTTGGATTGAAGCGGAACATAGTCTCACAAAGCACATCGCATGGCGTTGCGATGTATCAATTGCTTCCCTCGAGGAGTCGGCGCGCAATCACCTGCGCCTGAATTTCCGCCGCACCTTCAAAAATGTTGAGAATGCGAGCGTCGCACAAAACGCGGGAGATCGCATATTCGAGTGCAAACCCATTCCCGCCATGGATCTGCAGGGCGTTGTCGGCTGAGGCCCACGCAACCCGCGCGCCGAGTAACTTGGCCATGCCAGCTTCCACATCACAGCGGCGGTCGTCGTCCTTGGCGCGCGCCGCAAAATAAGTCAGCTGCCGTGCGATATGTGTCTCAACGGCCATGATGGCGATCTTGTCAGCGACTCGCGGAAACGAGATTAAAGGCTTGCCAAATTGAATACGCTCTTTGGCGTAGCGCAGGGCGAGCTCCATTGCGGATTGCGCGACACCAACGGCCCGGGCAGCCGTTTGGATTCGAGCGGATTCAAATGTCTGCATGAGCTGTTTGAAACCCTGGCCCTCTTCTCCACCCAGCAGATTGGCAGCAGGAATTTCAAACCCATCAAAGGCGATTTCATATTCCTTCATGCCGCGATAGCCGAGCACTTCGATCTCACCGCCGGACATCCCCTTGGCAGGAAATGGATTGGCGTCGGTGCCACGGGGCTTTTCGGCAATGAGCATGCTCAGGCCCTTGTAGCCTGGCTGGTTGGCGTCGGTCCGTGCGAGCAAGGTCATGATGTCGGCGCGAACCGGATGGGTGATCCAGGTCTTGTTGCCGGAGATTTTGTAGGTGTCGCCGTCACGCACAGCGCGTGTGCGCAGGGAGGCAAGATCGGATCCCGTGTTCGGCTCTGTGAAAACGGCGGTGGGCAGAATTTCGCCAGAGGCAATCTTGGGGAGATAGTGCTGCTTTTGCGTGTCCGTTCCGCCGCATAGGATAAGTTCCGCTGCAATTTCAGATCGCGTGCCCAGCGAGCCAACGCCGATATAGCCGCGCGATAATTCTTCTGTGACGACGCACATGGCAATCTTGCCCATGCCCATGCCGCCGAATTCTTCAGGGATCGTCAGGCCGAACACGCCCAGATTGGCGAGGCCGTCAACAACCGACATCGGGATATAGTCATTTTTCAAATGCCATTCGTGGGCATGCGGAATGACCTCTGCCTCATTGAATTTGCGAATTTCATCGCGCATAGCTTCCATGGTCTCATCAAGACCGGGATTTCCGATGGCCGATGAGGCGGCCGCGTGGTCGATGAGCTGCACAAGGCGCGCGCGGTTTTCGACCGTGCTGCCTGTTTCAATCAAGGCCTCAATCGATGCGATGCGGCGTGACGCAATTTGCGAGGCCGTCAAACCAAAATCACTTGGCCGCACGAACTCGCCCTGGCTCATCGGCAGGCCGCCAAAAATCTGCGCGAGATATTCCCCCACGCCGATGCGGGTCAGCAGCTCTTCTGTCTCGCCAAAAAGTCCCTCTGTATGCAGGCGTTCGGCATAGCCGACCATCTGGCGGATCGATTCAACATATGTTGCAAACCATGCGATGCCATGGGTTGCATGCTGCTCTTGTTCCAACAAAGCGGCAGACAACTTGCCGCCGTCGGTGACTTTACGTTGGACGCAGGCCACGGCATCGGCAAAAAGCGCTTCGACAGCGCCGAGCGCCATCTGGCCTTGTGTGATCAAATCTTCGGGCGTTGCGGGCGGATTTGATTTCACTTGAGCGAGGGCCATCGCAGCCTCCTTGAAAATTTTCACGCCGCAAAGGGAAAAGGCGCACATCGTTAGAGTGTGCGTCCGGACCTGCTGCATTGCAACATGAACTAAAGGGGCGCGTCGTTTAGGCGGGTAGCGGCGTCTTGGGGGGCAGGGACGTTTTGGCGCGGCTTGCCAAAACAACGCCGAGGACCGTGACGCCCATGCCGATCAATTGGATGAATGTGAAGTCTTCACCAAAGAACGCCCAGGCCTGCAGGGCTGAGACCGGCGGCACGAGATAAATGAGCTGGCTTGAGCGGGAAACTTCCCCGCGCCGGATCAGCACCAGCAGGAGACCCACAGAAATCACGGACAAGACGATGATGGACCAGACCATCGCGCTGATCGTGGTGAGGTTCCAGGTGATATGCATCTGTTCAAACAGCAGCGCCGCCGGAAGTGTCGCGACGCAGGCGCCGACATATTGCAGGATGGCCACGGTGCGCAGATCGCCCGAATGGACGAATTTTTTCTGATACAGCGTTCCTGCAGTGAGCGAGAGAATTCCCGCCGCGCCCAGCGCCAGCGGCCATGCAACGGCCGCCAGCTGTCCTGGATCAATGCCGACGAGTTTGGGCGTCAGCACGAGCAAAAGGCCAGCAAACCC
>CAIZGQ010000382.1 GCA_903932565.1 uncultured Hyphomicrobiales bacterium | reverse complement strand
TGACCGAATATGGCGTCAAGGGTGTTGGCGAGGGCGGTGCGATTGCGCCACCTGCGGCCATCGCCAATGCCATCACTGATGCCTTCCGCGATATCAAGGCTCAATTCAACGAGACACCAATGACGCCGCGTCGGGTCTCCGACGCGATTGATGCGGCGCGCACTGGCTTGCAGGGTGGGCCATGAAGTCCGCCGCGTTCAACTATCAGCGGCCCGAAACCCTGCAGTCTGCGCTGCAGCTTCTCGCGGACGCACCCGGCACGACGTCGCCAATTGCAGGTGGCCAATCCCTCCTGCCGCTTCTGGGCTTGCGCATGGCGTCCGTTGAAGCGCTGATGGACATCGGCAGACTTGCAGACCTGCGTCAGGTTTCCGCGACACCCACGCACGTGACGATTGGCGCTGCGATTACCCCTGCTGAAATCGAGGATGGAAAGCTCGATGATCCCGCGCGCGGGCTGATGCAACGCATGGCCTCGCAAATTGCGTATCGCGCCATACGCAATCAGGGGACAATTGGCGGCAGTGTCGCGATGGCGGACCCGGCTGCCGATTGGCCGGCATGCCTCATCGCGCTGAATGCTGTTGCAATCATTGCCAGCAGCAGGGGCACGCGCACCTGCCACGTGTCCGAGCTGATTGTGGACACCTACACAACAACGCTCGCGAGCGACGAGCTCATCCTTGGCTTTCGAGTTCCCCGTCTGCACAGTTCGGCAAAGACCGCAGTCTCAAAAGTAGCCCGAAAGGCAGGGGCTTTTGCGATGTCGCTGGCTGTCGTCGTTCTTGATGATGGCGACGAACGCGCACGAATTGTCCTGGCGGGAGCCGGCGGGCGAGCCGTCCGCCTGCCCGCTAGTTGCACCGCCCTCCACGACCGCATCAATGAGGCTGGACTTGCTGATGCGCTCAGCGCCGACTTGGCAAGCCTCTGCGGCGGCGATGCTTATTCCATACGCCTGCACAGGGCCAATGCGCTGCGCGCAATCGAGGAGGCCCGTGCGCAATGATGACGATAACACTGCAGGTCAACAACAGCCATCATACGATCAGTGTTGCGCCGCGCGAAAGCCTGGCCGACGTGGTGCGAGAGCGTCTGGGCCTGACAGGGACGCATCTTGGATGCGAACACGGGGCATGCGGGGCCTGCACGGTTTCCGTTGACGGCAATGCGACGCGCGCCTGCAACATCCTTGGCGTCATGTGCGAGGGCCGCAGCATCGTGACGATTGAGGGATTGCGTGATGATCCCGTGGCGGACGTGCTTCGCCGTCATTTCCATGAACAGCACGCGTTGCAATGCGGATTTTGCACACCCGGCATGCTGATGATGGCGCGTGACCTCCTGCTGCGGAGCCATGAGCTCGATGAGTCTGCGGTCCGCAAGGGGCTTTCCGGGCATATCTGCCGGTGCACGGGTTACAGCGGAATCGTCAATGCTGTGCTTGCTGCGGCGCGCGAAATGCAGCTGGCGAAGGCCACGCAGACAAGAAACGAGATGTTGTTAGATACGAGTTCGCTGCCCGTTTGATATGCTCAAGGAGTGGGTCCATGACTGCGTTCACCAGTTTCTCCCGGCGCTCCCTTCTTGCCGGTGCGTCAGCATCCCTCGCCGCGCCCCATGTGGCCCGAGCGCAGACACTGGATCAGGTGAAGCTGAGCCTGGAGTTTCGAATTTACGGCGGCAACGCACCGTCTTTTTATGCCGTTGAAAAAGGAATTTACCGAGACCTCAGGCTTGATGTCACCCATGAGGGGTCTTCCGGCTCCGGCGAAAGCGTCACGCGCGTTGCGGTTGGAACGCATCCCTTCGGTCTGGCCGATGCCAGCACAATGATTGAATTTGCCTCGCGCAATCCTAATGAAGCGCCCAAGCTGATCATGCCGATCTTTGACGTATTCCCCGCGGTCATCCTCAGCCTAAAAAAGAAAATCACCTCATTGCAGGATCTTGTCGGCCTCAAACTGGGCAGTGGCTCCTCCGATGCTGGCGTCAAGATATTCCCTGCCCTTCTGGCTTTGAACAAGATTGATCCCACCTCCTTCAAGCGCGTGACAGTGGACATCAAGCTGCGCGACGCCATGCTGCTGACGGGCGATGTGGATGCCGTCATTGCATTCGATTACACGGCCATTTTCAACCTCATCGACAATGGTGTGAAAATAGAAGACATCCACCTTCTGTACTTCCACCAGCTGGGATTTGATTTCTTTGGAAATTCGCTCATCGTCAACAAGGAGTATGCTGCCAGGAATCCAGATGTGGTTCGTCGCATGGCCATCGCGGTTGCCCGCTCCTGGATTGCAGCCTCGAAGGATCGGGAAGGCGCCATCGCAGCGGTTCTTAAACGCGAAAAGCTCCTCAACCCGACGACGGAACTTGCTAGAATGAACTGGGTTATCGATCGGCTCATTCGGACCGACAATGTTCGCAAAAACGGACTTGGCAACATGGACACGGCACGCGTTGAAAAAGCGCTTGGCCTCATCAAGGACGGCTTTCAGCTCGCATCGGTGCCCAGCGTCGACCAGATCACGGACGTGAGATACCTGCCCTCGCTCGCGGACCGCACGATTGGATAAGCCTGTGTCCTGC
>CAIZGQ010000381.1 GCA_903932565.1 uncultured Hyphomicrobiales bacterium | reverse complement strand
GGCGACCAGATGGAAGTCACCATTCGACATCATGCCTTGGAAAGTGGGTGCTTTGTCATCAACTCCACCGGCTTCCTGCGCGAAGATCAGGTCGCGCGCATTTCGCCGGATGAAAAATTTCGCAAGGCGCTGCGCGGTGGCTGCATGACGGCCATTGTTTCGCCCGAGGGCGTGCATCTGGCACCGCCTCTCACAGATGGCGAAGGCATCCTGATTGCCGATCTCGATATGGCGCTCATCACCAAACGCAAACGCATGATGGACTCCGTTGGGCATTACGCCCGGCCCGAGTTGCTCAATCTTGTTTTGGATGATCGCCCGACCGCAGCCATGCACAGCATGGCCGCATCCAATTCCATTGCACCGGGGAGCCTATCCCATGAAACCGCTGATACAGAGCGTCGATCTGCAGGTGCAGCCGACGGAACAGCTGATCAACGAATTGCAGTCGTTCGGAGTGCGGCTGGCTAACCCCAAGATTGGTGCGGACAGCCGCCGCGGTGGCGCTGGACCGTCCGACCACAAGGCCGTCACCATCAACGACATGACCGTGATGGTGCCTGTCCATACGGCGAATGCATTTGAGAGCCCCTATTACATCGACGCGCCCGATGCGTCCGGAAAAACGCGCGTGCTGCGCGATGGCGTGCCGCTGGCCGACATTAGCTTTCCGCTCCAGCCACGATTTTACGGGCTGCAAACGTCGGACGGAATTCCCTATTCTAAGATTGCCGTGTTGCACGGCCGTGATGTGTTGGCGACGACCGTTTTGCAAACTTGCATCCGCTATCAAAGTCGCACGAAGACATGCCAGTTCTGCTCCATCGGGCAATCCCTCGCCGCCGGCCGTACCCTGGCGCATAAAACCCCGGCGCAATTGGCAGAAGTTGCAAAGGCAGCGGTTGAGCTTGATGGGATCAAGCACATGGTCATGACGACTGGCACGCCCGCCGGTGCGGATCGGGGCTGCTCTGTTTTGGCAGACAGTGCTGCGGCCGTGAAAGCCGCCGTCGATCTGCCCATTCAGGTGCAGAGCGAACCACCTGACGACGACGTCTGGTTTGAGCGTCTGCGCAGAGCAGGGGCGGACTCGCTGGGGATGCATCTCGAAGCTGTCACGCCGGCCGTTCGCAAGCGCATCATGCCGGGAAAAGCGCAGGTGTCCATCGAGCGCTACATGAGTGCCTTTGCTGCGGCTGTGCCCGTCTTTGGCCGCGGCCAGGTGTCGACATATATCCTTGCTGGCCTTGGTGATACGCCAGCGGAAATCCTCAGCCTCTGCGAGCGGGTGATTGCGCTTGGCGTCTATCCGTTTGTTGTGCCCTTCGTTCCGATCTCCGGCACACCTCTGGAAAGTCATCCCACACCGACACCGGCTTTCATGCATTCCATTCTGAAGCCGCTGTCGCGCATGATGAGCGCGGGCGGAATTCGATCAGAAGATGTGAAGGCGGGCTGTGCCAAGTGCGGCGCATGTTCGGCGCTCTCGTCCTACGAGCGAAAGGTTTTGTCCTGATGTTCGAGCCAGTCCCGCCTTTTCTCGCCAGCGAATTCCAGATCAAATATGTGACGGAGCGCTGGGAGCGCGATGCCGCAGCTGCGTTGCGCCGACAGGTTTTCTGCGACGAGCAAAAGATATTTGTTGCGGACGATCGCGATGACATTGACGACGACTGCATTTCAATTGTTGCACTTTCCCTCTGGGGCATTGCCGCAGATTCTGTTGTGGGCACCGTGCGC
>CAIZGQ010000380.1 GCA_903932565.1 uncultured Hyphomicrobiales bacterium | reverse complement strand
GCGCGTTGGCATCGACGCCGCCGGTCAGCACCTTTCCGGAGGAGGGGACAACGGTGTTGTAGGCGCGCCCAAGACGGGTAATGGAATCCAGCAAAATGACCACGTCCCGGCCATGTTCAACCAGGCGCTTGGCTTTCTCGATCACCATTTCAGCAACCTGCACGTGGCGAACTGCTGGCTCATCAAACGTGGACGACACCACTTCGCCTTTAACTGACCGCTGCATATCGGTCACTTCCTCAGGCCGCTCGTCGATCAAAAGCACAATCAGGTAGCATTCAGGATGATTGGTCGTGATGGACTGGGCGATATTTTGAAGAAGAACCGTCTTTCCGGTCCGGGGAGGTGCCACGATGAGCGCGCGCTGACCCTTGCCGATCGGAGCGACAATATCGATCACCCGGGACGAAAGATCTTTCCGTGTCGGGTCTTCAATTTCAAGCTTCAAGCGCGCTTCCGGATAAAGCGGCGTCAAATTATCAAAATGAACTTTGTGGCGAACTTTGTCCGGATCTTCAAAATTGATTGTATTGACTTTTAAGAGCGCGAAGTAGCGTTCGCCGTCTTTCGGGCTGCGAATAAGGCCCTCGACCGTGTCACCCGTCCGCAAACCAAAGCGACGGATCTGCGATGGGGACACGTAAATATCATCAGGTCCTGCCAGGTAATTAGCATCTGGAGAACGGAGGAAGCCGAAGCCGTCCAAAAGAACTTCTACGACGCCTTCTCCGATAATTTCGATCTCGCGGCTCGCGAGCTGCTTCAAAATAGCAAACATAAGTTCCTGTTTGCGCATGATTGAAGCGTTTTCGACCTCATGCTCTTCGGCAAACGCCAGCAATTCGGTTGGTGATTTTAATTTTAAATCTTGAAGTTTGATTTCCCGCATAGGGGGCGTGTCCTGGCTAAGACCGTGGAGGCTGGGAGTGCGCGTATGGGATCGTGGAGGGCACAGATCCGAAGGGAACCGATTGGTTCGCAAACGTCGCGTTAGGTGGGAACTCACAAATAAGACAGATCAAATAAAACCGCAACTGCCGATCCAGTCCGGTTCGCTCAACTGAAAGGTTTCACAACGACAAGGATGACGACAACAATCATTCCGAGCGTGGGGATCTCGTTTAGAACCCTGAAAAATAGAGCTGACTTCACGTTCGCGTCAGTGGCAAATTGTTTGACGCTCCAAGCAAGCCAAACATGAATCAGTGTCATGACAAACACCAATGCGAATTTTGCTTTAAACCATTCTGCAACGTAAAAACCCGAAGAGATTGCCAAATAAAGGCCGCTTGCCCATACGACAATAAGTGCAGGCGTCATGATCGCCTTCATGAGGCGTCGTTCCATGATCTTGAATGTTTCAGATTGTGCTGACTTACGTTCGGTTGTTGCGTGATAAACGAACAATCTTGGGAGATAGAGCATACCTGCCATCCAGGCGATCACGGCAATCACGTGCAGGGACTTGATCCAGAGGTATTCCATCTCGTTGATCCGTTGATTTTATCGGTATCGGGAAATCGCGTCTTTCTAATCTAAAAGATAGAAAGATCTTTCTTAGATTTTTTTACTTTTGTATTGATGGCATCATAGCGACATCGGGTTGTTCCCCCAGATTGTTAACATTTTGTTTACGATGAAATTCTTTTCGACTGCTATCACTACAACTGTGTAAAAGTCAAAAGAACGAACCTTTTCAGATGACTAGGATGTACAAACTGATGCTGCATCCCCAAGCTAACGCGTTTTCCTTTTGCCTAGATCAAAGCCGCGCTGGATCTCCCACGAATTCGAATGTGTGAAAAAACTGCCTCAGCGGTATAAGATGGCACTGGATTGGGACTTCACGCGAAACTGCGAAAGATGCCCACAAGCCATACACGGCAGCGCCGCTTGCCTGTGGATAGGGAAGGAACGTCAGTGGGTCGGAACTATTTTCATTTGCACCTTGTGTCCGATGCCACCGGCGAAACTTTGATTGCTGTCAGCCGAGCGGCGGCGGCGCAGTTTCAAGGTGTTGCTTCGATCGAGCACGTCTACCCATTGATCCGAACGCGCGCTCAGTTGGATCGGGCAATTGCTGAAATTGAAGCTTCCCCGGGCATCGTGCTTTATACCCTGGTCGACGCCGAGCTCACCGAGCGGCTCGAGTCCGCCTGCGCCGCAATAGGCAGTCCCTATCTTTCGGTCATGCAGCCAATTTTCAGTCTTTTTCAATCGTATCTTGGCACAGCGCAGACCTCGCGGCCCGGCGCACAGCACATGCTCAATGCGGAATATTTCCGGCGCATTGATGCGTTGAATTTCACGATGATGCACGATGACGGCCAATTGCCGGAAAACCTGGAGCTTGCGGATGTCATCCTGCTTGGCGTCAGCCGGACGTCGAAGACACCGACGAGTATCTATTTGGCAAACCGTGGCATCAAGACGGCCAATATCCCCATGGTTCCGAATGTTCCCATTCCCAACGCCATCTTCTCTGTGAAAAATGCGCTTGTTGTGGGACTGGTCGCGTCTCCGGAGCGAATTGTTCAAATCCGTCAAAACCGACTTTTGTCACTCAACGTCGATACAGAAACGCCGTATGTTGATCGCATGTCAGTCGCAGAAGAACTGGCGCAATCACGTCGTT
The DNA here is from genome assembly GCA_903932565.1 of uncultured Hyphomicrobiales bacterium. GTDB lineage: Bacteria > Pseudomonadota > Alphaproteobacteria > Rhizobiales > Beijerinckiaceae > Terripilifer. Next base: position 4,067 of record CAIZGQ010000380.1, on the reverse strand, counting down.
TATTCAGCGAGAACGGCTGGCCAACGATTGATGTGACGCGGCGCTCAATTGAAGAAACAGCAGCCGCCATTCTGGATCTCTATCGCGAACATCGCATGAAGTTCATCGCGCAGGCCTGATATCGCCATGAGTATTTTATGGTTGCATCGCGACCCTCTCATTCTTGCCTCGCGAAGTTCCGCACGGCGAATGCTGCTCGAAAACGCCGGTATTCCAATAGAGGTGAAAGCAGCCAACATTGACGAGCGATCCATCGAAGCGGACCTTGTCAAAGTTCACGCAAGCCCCCGTCAAATAGCCCAAGTTTTGTCGCGCGAAAAAGGGTTGGCGATCGAAGAATTCGGATCGGGTCAGCTCGTTTTATCTTGCGACCAGACGATGGAGATCGACGGCAAAATCTTCAGCAAGCCTGCCGACAGACATGAGGCAGAAGCCACGTTGCGCCTGATGGCAGGTCGTTTTCATGAATTGCATTCTGCAGCAACGCTCATGCGAGACAGAACGATCGTGACGGAAATCCTGTCGTCCGTTCGCTTGAAGATGCGGCCGCTTCAAGATGACTTCATCACACATTATCTCGATACGATCGGTGACGTGGCCTTTTCAAGCGTTGGATCGTATCAGATTGAAGGCTTCGGCATCCATTTGTTTGAGGCAATCGAAGGCGACCAATTCTCAATCATGGGCCTCCCCTTGCTGCCAGTTCTAAAAGCGCTCCGAGCCGAAGGTTGTCTCAAGGGTTGACGTACTGGAGGGCCGCACAATGATCATTCTTGGCCTGACTGGCTCTATAGCGATGGGAAAGTCGACAACGGCTGGAATTTTTCAGTCACTTGGCATTCCGGTCCACGATTCCGATGCCGCGGTGCACGCGATTTACCGCAGTCCTGACGCAACATTAATTGAAGCTGCCTTTCCCGGAACCTTGATCGGTGGTGAGATCGACCGCGAGGCTCTCGGCGATTATGTTTTGAAGGATGCTGAAGCGCTGAAGCGTTTGGAAAAGATCATCCATCCTCTGGTTGAGGCACATCGAAATCAGTTCTTGAGACAACGAGAGATCGCAGGTGATCCGATCGTGCTTCTCGACATCCCCCTTCTGTACGAAACGCATGGAGAAAAAAAAGTCGATGCGGTGGTGGTTGTCAGCGCGTCAAGTCAGGTCCAGAAACAACGCGCATTTGAGCGACAGCACATGACCGACGCCAAATTTGCTGCGATTCTTGAAAAACAATTGCCAGACGCTGAAAAGCGCAAAAAAGCTGACTTCGTCATTAAAACGGATCGAAGTTTGGATGATGTCAGATTGCAGGTGAAAAAGCTGTTGAAGATCCTGCAAGCAAATCCCGCTGCATGGGAAAACAGGCGTAACGTATCGCATGCGTGAAATCATATTCGATACTGAAACGACTGGCCTCGACCCAACCAAAGGGGATCGCCTCGTTGAAATTGGCTGCGTCGAACTCTTAAACGGTATTCCGAGCGGCCAAACCTTTCATGTGTATCTGGATCCACAACGAGACGTCCCCGCAGAAGCGTTTGCAGTGCACGGCTTATCGAGGGAGTTTTTGACGGGTAAGCCGCTCTTTAAAGACGTCGCGGCTGATTTTTTAAACTTTACGGCTGGCGCAAAGCTCGTCGCACATAATGCGGAATTTGACGTCAAGTTTCTCAATGCCGAGTTTGGCCGCATCGGTCTTCCGGAGATCGATAGGGAGCGCGTGATTGACACGCTGGCCCTGGCCCGTCGCCGTCACCCAGGCGCGCCCAACAGTCTTGATGCGCTTTGTGCCCGCTACAAGATTGACAACTCGCGCCGCACAAAACACGGCGCGCTGCTGGATTCAGAGATCTTGGCTGAGGTCTATGCCGAGCTCTGCGGCGGACGCCAGACAGCGATGACGTTGGCGGCCGATGTAACGGCCGCTCGGCAAGAGTTTCGTGTAACCGTTTCTGGCCCGCGGGCGAGCCCCATTGAGTCAACCATCGCCGCAGAGGAATTCAAGTCCCACGCGGGTTTCATCAACTCGCTTGGTCCAGACTCCATCTGGGCCAAGCTGAAAGCCAAAGCGGAAACCGCTCTACCAAAGCCTTGAGCGAGACTTACATCTTCACTTGATTGGCGGCGTCGGCAGCCATGCGCTGACGATACAGGGCCACAAAGTCGATTGGATCGATAAAGAGGGGCGGGAAGCCACCATTGCGCACCGCGTCGGCTACCATTTGGCGGGCAAACGGGAAGAGCAGGCGCGGGCATTCGATCATGATCATCGGGGGCAGATTTTCCTGCGAAACATTCGAGAGACGGAACACGCCAGCATAGGTCAGTTCAAACTTGAACAGCGTATCGGCACCTTCGCCAGCCGAGCCCTCAAGAATGAGCTCAACCTCAAAGTCCGCTTCTGCCAGCTGCCGCCCGTTTACGTTCACCTGAATGGCAATGTTGGGTGCCTTTTCCTGGGGCGTTAGTGAGCGAGGCGCATTGGGATTTTCAAACGAGAAATCCTTGGTGTACTGCACCATGACGTTGAGCTGCGGGGCGGCATTTGTGTCGGGCTGCGCGCCGTTTGTGTCGCTCATGTTCATCTCCGTAATCTGTTCTCAGCGGGCGAGTTGCGCCGACGCCTTTCACATTTGAAATCTGTGACTGGGCGGGTAGCACGGCGCGAGTGTCATCACAAGCGATAGGCCTCTGGTCGAGGCAAACGGCGCCATCCGTCGCTTGGCCCCATATCAAGCCTCGGAGGAGGGCCGCCAGTCCTTAGGGTCAAGGTCTAGAACGTCAGTTGAAGATTTCGTCTGGCGAACTTTGGTCGTTTTCCAGAGCTTCATCACCTGTTGGCGCACAGAGGGTGAGCTGAGCGCCAAACCCACAAGATCAGAGCAGAATCCCGGAAGCACCAAAAATAACGCCCCAAGTCCCTTGAGTGTGTGATCGGCGAGTAACGTCTCGCGCGACGCAGGAGACTGAAGATTTGCTTGAAGCGTGGAAAATACGTCGCCGCCGGCCTGCTTGAGGAGCCCGAAGCCGAGCAGCGTGCTGGCTAGACCCAGTACTGTTGCGCCGAGCCATCCGATTTCTGATACAACAATGATCAAGAGGAGGCCTTCAAGTGCGATCCAGCCCACAAGCAGGAGCTTGAACGAAAAGCGCTGGGGCATTGCCAAAACGTCCTCAAATGAACAGATACGAACAGCAATGATATGGTGGAAAGTCCGTCGCGTTTCCAGACGGATTTCGGAGCGAGCAATGAATGAAGCATTTGATCCGTCGATAATGATTTTTGCCGCTCTGGCAGTTTTTGTTATTTGGAAATTGCGGTCCGTTCTGGGCACGCGAACTGGCCTTGAAAAGCCACCCTTCAATCCCTTCTCCGGTCAAAAGCGTGATGGCTCGACCGCACCGGCACCACTCGGCGACAATGTGGTGCGGATGCCTGGGGCACCTGCCCCGGCCCAAAGTGTGGACGCCGAAGCTCCGCTCAGCAATCCGGCCCGTTGGAGCGGGTTTGCCCAAGAGGGAACGGCGCTCTGGACCGCGTTTGATAACCTGGCTGGCGCTGACAGCACCTTCCATCCAAAGACATTTCTGGAAGGTGCAAAATCAGCCTACGAAATGATCGTGACGGCTTATGCGAAGGGTGACACCGCTTTGCTTAATGGCCTGTTGTCCAAGGATGTTTTCGATAGTTTTGCCGCCGCATTGACGGCTCGGTCGGCGCGTGGGGAAACCGCCGAATCGACGTTCGTGTCCATGGATCAGGCGACAATTGAGGACGCGCAACAGCGCGGAAAAATTGCTCAAATCTCAGTACGGTTCAAAACCAATTTGATCAACGCGACCCGCGATTCGGTGGGAAACGTGGTCGATGGCGATCCAGAAAAGGTCGTCCCCCATGTTGATCTCTGGACCTTCTCACGCGACACGAGTTCCAAAGACCCGAACTGGAAACTGGTGGCGACGGAATCCCCGGTCTAGACCTTCGAAATGATCGCGACCTATGCCCGTCTCTGACTTTTTCTCAGCAAGGCTGGCAGGCAAGGCCACACTTGAGCCCGTCAGGTTC
>CAIZGQ010000379.1 GCA_903932565.1 uncultured Hyphomicrobiales bacterium | reverse complement strand
GCCCGAGCAGGAACACGCCCGCCAATGAGATGCTCCTGCGGATCCCGGAATGCCGCACCACCAACCGTGCGGCAGCGCATAATCCAATGTTGAGCAGGACTGCCCCAAACAGCAAAACGAGGATGTCAGCCAGGCGCCAGAGGGCTGCTGCAAGGAGCGCCATGACAAGGATAACGAGCAATCGTCCTGTGAATTTTCCGAGCGACATGTCTTCTTTCTTGTGCATGCATCTTGGGCATTCATCTTGAGCAGTCAGAAAAATCACATGCCCGTGGGCACAACCTGGACTTCGTGCCTGCGGCGGGTTTGGATAAAATCCGCGGCGTTGATGCAAAGCGGTTTCGACCTCTATGACGAGGTCAGACGATCACGTCAGTCGTCATCCCGGCCGCCTTTGGAGCCTTCGCCACCCTCCCGCCGATTTCCACCTTCTCGACCTTCGCCCCGTTCGCCATGTGCGCTGCGATGGCATGACACGCAGTTGGTAAAATTCGGGATGCCCTCGCGGACATGCTTGGCACTGATGTTGGCTTGTGTGTGCTCATGGCAGCCATAGCAGGTGTATTGCTTCTGATTGCTCGTTGTGTGGCAGGTGGCGCACGGCGCATTGTGATCGCCATCCAGCACGAAAAATTTCGAGTGATCAAAGGTGGCTGCAGGCCAGTTGTTTTGGCTGTGACATTGCGAGCATTGCGCAGTCGTCCCGCTGTGCACAGCAGTCTTGGGCGCAACGTGACAGGAGGAACATGTCTCCCGGATCATTGGATCCAATAAGGCATGTGAAAAGGCTGGTCTGCTGCGCTGCGTGAGAGCTGGGGTGGCATGATCGATATGGCACGCCATACAATTCTGCGATGTCAGGCTTTGATGAAACGGTATCTTGGGAGTCGCGTGAATGACGGGCGCGCCCGTCGACGTCCGAAGCCCAATATCCATGGGCTTGTGGCATGTGATGCATCGCTCCGCCGCCGCCCCGCGCAAGGGTGCATGGCAGGCAAAGCAGTTTGTTTCAAGGCTTGCATGCGCTGCGTGAAGCGGACCCGGTGCGACCATGAATTGCGGGTAAATGAAAACCAGCGCAGTCAGGCCGATGAGGTTGGCGGCGATGACGAGGAGTACCCAGCGTCGCGTCATCTCCACCCCCAGAACAGAAAAATGCTCGCAATGTGGCCAAGCGCTAAAACTGCAAACGCCAGCGTGACGGGAAAGTGGACTGCGCGCCATTGCCGGACCGCATCGAAGGTCAGGCTGTCCCAATACAGCCTGTCTTCAAGTTGCGCTTCAGACAGGCCCTGCGCGCGCATGACCCGTCTGGTCTCTTCAAGTCTCAGCCGCGCGCGTTGCAGGAGGTATTTGCCGGTCAGGCCGCTGGCGATGTTGATCAGCATCGCCCCGATGGCGAGCCACGCGAGGATCGCGTTGAAATGAATGCCGGCATGCACAAGGATCAGAAGTGAGCCGGCCCAGGCCATATATTCGTGCAGGCGCAGAAGTGTGACGGGCCTCCCAGTTGCGAGCAGGTTGCGTTTGCGCAGGGAATATCCGAACGACCCGATGATCAGGAGGACGCCGGGAATCCCAAGGTAACGTCCGACCCAAACGACGTTCAGCCAATGGAGGAGGGCATCTATTGAAAGCGCGACGAGACCGAGCAGTGCCATCTGCAGGTAGAACGGGATCACTTCGCGTGTGAAGAGACTGAAGGACGCGCGCATCAGGCCTCCAGCACGACGGTTGAGACTGGAATGCCGACGCAGGGCAAACATGCGCCCGGTGACATTTCAAAATCAGGCTTGCTGGCGTAGCGGACCTCGCCGGAAATCAGACGCGTTTCGCAAGCACCACAGCTTCCTGTTCGGCACCCGGATTCCATCGGCACGGCATGCCGCTCGGCGAAGTCCAGCAGGTTCATATCTTCTCCGCTCCAGCCGATGGTCCGACGGGAGCGTTGGAACTGAACTTCCAATAACGCTGGCAACGGGGCTGTCTGTGTGCTCGCGCGGGGCTCGACAAAGCCTGAGGATGCTGGCCCGAACGACTCGAAGTGAATATCACTCTTGGCCACGCCCCAACCTGCAAGTGCAGGCAGCAGCGCCGCCATCATCGCGGGCGGGCCACAAACATAGAACTGATGCGGCCCATGCGGCAGCTCCCGTTTGAGCACATCAAGGTGGATGAAGCCGCTCTGCTGGAAGTCCTGGCCCTCAATGTCACGCGCGCCCGGCACGCCGTAGAACACGTGCAGCGAGAAGGCTGGATGCGAACGGGAAAG
>CAIZGQ010000378.1 GCA_903932565.1 uncultured Hyphomicrobiales bacterium | reverse complement strand
GGGGCGCGGGCCGGTTTTGGGGATCTCCTGATCGGCGCGGGCGCCTTGATGATCGAAGCCAATGGTCTGGATCCGGAGCGGCACAGCCATATCCGCGAGGCGATGGTTGAGTTGATCACGATTACGGAAGGCTTTTTTGCGTGTGGTGTTGCCTCATCGGTTTATTGTGAAAAAGATCCTGCAGGCTCCGTGATGCCGGATGCTGTGTTTTCGAATATCGGAAAGCTTCTCCTTGCCACAAAAATTTATGATATGCACAAGCTTGCACATTATGTTTCTGGCGGCCTGATCGTCGCGCTGCCCGGGCCTGATGAAGATCACAATCCTGAAACGCAGGCCTCCTTGTCGGCGGTTCTTGGTGGACGGGCTGATATTCCAACAGCACAACGCCTGGAAGTTTCGCGTCTGATCGAAGACTTGACTGTGTCACATCAGGGCGGCTGGTATTCCGTCATTTCGCTTCACGGCGGTGGATCGCCAGAAGCGATGAAACGCGAAATCTGGCGGAATTATCCGGTTGGCGAAAAGATTGAGCTGGTGGAGCGCTTGCTCGATCGTGGCGTTGTTGATCAGGGTCAACGCACATCAAAACAGCCAGGACGCTGTTGCCCGACAGGATGCGAGGTGCCGACGGCATCCAGCGCTTTGTCCGACGTGCTGGCGCCCGCGCGTGTGCATGACGAGGCCGAACCTCTTTAACAGCATCCGCCCATTATTCCTCCAGCGCCACGGCCACTTTTGTCAGCAGTGTCGACAATTGTGCGCGCTCGGCCAAAGACAGGGGCGACAGCAATTCGGCGAGCTTTTCAAAATGGATGGCGATGGCGCGGTCAGCTAGCTTGCGCCCCTTTGCAGTGAGCTGCACCAAAGTTCCGCGTCGGTCATTTGGATCGGCGCGCCGAACGACCAGTCCGGCGTTCTCAACACGATCAATCCGGTTGGTCATGGCACCAGAACTCAAGAGCGAATGGCGATACAGCGCAGTCGGATTCATCTGGAATGGGTGTCCTGACCGGCGCAGTGTGACGATGACGCTGAATGATTCAAAGGTCAGCCCCAAGGGCGACAACCAATCCTCGGTTTTCTTCAGCACTGACGAGGAGGCGCGCCACAGGCGTCCGGAGATTTCAAAAGCCCAAGGATCGAGATCCGGGCGCTCCCGAGCCCAATCTGCAAGCAACAGATCGATGGAATCTTTTGCATCTTTTTTCTCGTTTAATGCCCGTTTTGAAGTCACTCTACCCTCAACCCAATTTGTCTTGACATAAAGCTACTTGCTGTCATGTTTTTGTATCTGACCTGCTCCTGCAAGGCTTGGTCAACAAAAAATATTCGGTTTGGCGGTTCGAAACAGTTTGGTGGGTTCCAATGGAAAAAGTCTTTAATGCTGGGACCTGGCAGCAGAAGCGTGCCTTTTCACCGTCAGTAGTTGTCAGTGGCGCAACGCGGACGATTTATTTTGCTGGCCACACCGGCGCGGTTGCCGATGACGGCGCCTCGCTTGCCGGTGATTTTGACGCGCAATTCAAACAAACGTTTTCGAATATCGCCAAAACCTTGAAGGATGCCGGTGCCGAGCTGAAAGATATTGTCACCATGACGGTGTTTTTAAGCGACTCGCGCTACACAACGCGCATGACAGAATTGCGCTTGGAGTTGTTCAAATCGAATTTTCCCGCAAGTGCAGCGATTACCTGCGCCGGGTTTGCGCAGTTAAATATGCTGATTGAAGTGCAGGGGATCGCTGTCGTCGCGGCGTGAACAGAACGCCATATCCATAGGGGTTGGACGTTACACACGCCGAACGTGACTGACAGGACGCCATGGAAATTCTCGTTGAAAATGTGTCACAGATTTTCGGCGCCGCACCGCACCAGGTGGTGGCGCTGGATCATGTGACGCATCGGTTTCCCTCGCAGAAAGTCACTTGCATTCTGGGGCCGAGTGGCTGCGGCAAGAGCACACTCACGCAGATCATTGGCGGGATTGAGCCCTGTTCAGCAGGGCAAATTACAATTGGCGATGGACGTGCCGGACTTGGTTCACAATCGGTCATGATGTGGCAGTCACTCAATTTGTTTCCATGGCGCAGTGTCGTGGAAAATGTCGCTTTTGGCCTTGAAGTGGCAGGTGTCTCGAAGGCGGAGCGAACTGAAAAAGGCAAGAAGCTGCTGGCCTCTGTCGGTTTGCGCGGGTTTCATGATCATTATCCGCGTCAATTGTCGGGCGGCATGCGGCAGCGCGTGGCCTTGGCGCGCGCCCTCATTCTCGAGCGTCCGATCCTGTTGATGGATGAGCCGTTCGCAGCGCTCGACGCGCAGACAAAAATCGTGATGCAGGAAGAACTCATCCGCATTTACGAGGCGTCCAAGCAAACAATCCTGTTTGTGACCCATGCGATTGATGAAGCAATCCTGCTTGGCGATGAGATCGTTGTGATGACGGCGCGGCCGGGCCGCATCAAGGATGTCATCACGGTGGATCTCCCGCGTCCGCGTTCGCAGGAACTTGTGGGGACGCCGGAGTTCGGGAAACTTTATAAGTATATTCTGCATCTGATCCGCGAGGAGGTGCAGAATGCCATGGCGCAGGAAGACTTGGCGGTGGCAGCATCATGAGTGCCACGATCACATCCGTTCGCGGCTCGCCTTTGCTCCAACGCGCCTTGCCGTCGCTCATTGTGCTCGGCGTTATTGTTGGGTGGGAGGCGCTGGTCGAGCTGAACGGTCTTGCGCCAATTTATCTGCCTGCGCCATCATCCATTCTGCGATATCTTTGGGTTATGCTGGCTGATGGCTCCATGGAATATAATCTCGGCATAACGTTTCTACGCATTATGGCTGGCTTTTTGGTGGCTGCCATCAGCGGCGTGATTGTCGGTGTTGTAATGGGCATGTCCCCGCTTGCAGCGCGGATCGTCGATCCATGGATCGCAGCCTTGTATCCCTTGCCAAAGATTTCACTTATTCCACTGCTGATCATTTGGCTTGGGACTGGTGAAACTTATAAGATTTTTATTAGTGCGATCTCGGCATTTTTCCCGATTGTGATCAGCAGCTATTCCGGAATCGGGCAAGTCGATCAGGGGCTTTTAAAGGCGGCCAAAGATCTTGGTGCGTCTCAGGTTCAGGTACAAACCAAGATTGTCATTCCAGCCGCCATGCCCAGCATCATTGCCGGGCTGCATCTGGGCATGGGTGTCACGGTGATTTTGGTGGTCGCAGCCGAGATGATTGGCGGATCGAGCCAAAGCGGCATGGGCTATCTTCTCGTCAACGCCGGGCAGGTGATGGAGACCGAAAAGGTCTTTGCCAGCCTCATCGTTCTGGCTGTGTTTGGGGCGGCGCTGACCTACGCGCAGCGCTGGGTGGATCGCATCATCGCGCCGTGGGCGCAGGGCAAAGTCTGAGATTGTTATTTTGTGAAGGGCGCAAGCCGGGGAAGGTGCACATGGTTGTCTTGAAGCGCGCGGCATTTCTGGGGGCTCTATCGGCACTCCTGCTTGGACCCATCTCGACCCAGGCGGCGGATCTCATCCGCATTGGCGAAGGGCCTTTCATCACAGGCGGTGGTTTTTTTATCGCGCAGGAAAAGGGGTATTTCGAGAAGCTTGGGATCAGTATCGAATCCAAGTCTTTCATTGACGGGGCACTGGCCGTTCCATCTTTGATCGCCGGTGAACTTGATATCTCGTTCATGACGGCCAATGCGGGCGTGTTCAATTCGATCGCCAAGGGTGCGCCGCTCGTTTTCATTCTGGACCGCGGCAACAACAAGAAAGGTCGCGGTTACACGGTCATGAATGTGACCGAAGAGATGCACGCACAGGGCGTGAACTCCATGGCGGATTTTGCCAAGCTCAAGGGCAAGAAGGTTGGCTTGAGTGCGGCGGGCAGTATCAACCAATATCTATTTGCCAAAGCGCTGCAAAAGGCCGGGCTTGATCCGCGAACAGACGTGCAGTGGATCACCAATGTGGGCCAGCCGGATCTCATGAAAATGCTGGGCCAAAAGCAGGTTGATGCAACAGATCTCGCTTATCAATTTGGTTATTTTGCGCAAAATAACAAATGGGGTCCGATTGTCGCCGTTGACGATGAAATTGATCCCGACGGCGCGGTTGGGCTTTACGTGGCCCGCAAGGAGTTTGTCCGCGACAAGCATGATGTCTTGGTACGATTTGCGATGGCTTATCTGCAGGGCGCCAAGGAGTTCAATGCGGCGGCTGGCGAGCCTGATAAATACAAGGATATTGTTGACATACTCGCCAAGAAAACGGCCTTGCAGAAGCCAGAACTTGTTCGCGCCATCGCGCCAAACTGGTCCTACACGAACGAGGATGGCATTCCGAATGTGAAATCGGTCATGGAGCAGCAGGACTACTGGTCGAAGTATTTCACGCTTGTGGAAAAGCCGGTTGCGGAATCGGCACTGTTTGATCTCAGCATCGCCAAGGAAGCCAAGGCGCGCCTTGATAAGGAAAAGCCGTTCGGCAATTGAGCTTGGCACCAGCAAAGCCTCGCGCCGAGACAGCGCGGGGCTATTTCAATATTAAGACATTGCTTATTTCGGGCAGGTGTTGGGAAGGCCGTTGAGGCCTTCGCTGTCCTGCAAGAAAACCGCCTGTGTGTGGGCACCGTTGCGCGTCAGTCTCAGCACGTAGATGGAGTCGAAATCTCCTCCCTCCCACGTCGGCACGACATCGGGGTCTGCACTGTTCGCCTTGAGGATGTCGCGGGCGATGCCGTCGATCAGCTTGTGCTCCCAGGCCACCACCACCAGTCCGTCGCGCAGTGCGGGCTTCGCCAAAGCGCGGCGCAACTTGGCGGTTTCGGTAAAGCCAAAATCAGCTTGCACCGGCAGGCCATTGGCGGTGGCCGTCGGCTCGATGGTGGCAAGCGGGCGCACGTAATCATAGGGAACGCCGACGTCGTCCTTCCGCTTGGCCGGGTTTGGCGCGAACACGGCAATCGGCTTGCCGAATTTGCCGGCGATGACGAGGGGCAGGGCGAGCGCCCGGTTGAGGCCCTGGCAATTCAACTGCCCGAGGCCGGCCTCTGGTTTTTCACCGTGCCGGATGAGGAGAATGGTCTGCGTTGTTGTGATGGGGTCCATG
>CAIZGQ010000377.1 GCA_903932565.1 uncultured Hyphomicrobiales bacterium | reverse complement strand
TTGCGCGGCTTGAGGTTGGGGCGCGGGTTGTCATTTTCAAACCGACGCTTACGGCTGCCGTGTTTTTGAAACACATCAAGCGCGGCCATACGATATCCATCCTCGCGCCGCAACGCTGTCAGCCGCTCTTTGGCTGCACGTGCGGCCGCAACGGGGTCAACCAGCGGCGCCGGATAGCCCTGCAAATCGACACCAGTGCCGAGCGCATCCACCGCAAGCCACGGCGTTTGTAACAAGGGGAGCGGCACTTGCGCCAATTCCGGCACCCAGCGGCGGGTGAAAATGCCATCAGGGTCTTGATCCAGGCCCTGCTTGATTGGATTATAGATGCGCGGGATATTGATGCCCGTCTGGCCTGATTGCATCTGTACCTGCGGCCAATGGATGCCGGGCTCGTAATCGGTGAACAGGCGCGCCAGTCGCTCGCCACTCACCCGCCAATCCAGCGCAAGATGATAAAACGCGAAGGACTGCACCATCGCGCGCATGCGAAAATTCAACCAGCCTGTGGCAACAAGGCTGCGCATGCATGCATCGACGAACGGAATACCGGTCTGCCCCGTCGCCCAGGCCACCAGCGTTGGATCATCCGCAGCCGTTCGTGTGCGAGCGTCTTCATGAATATGATGAAATGCGCGGACTTCAAGTTCCGGCTCACTTTCAAGCTTCTGTGTGAAGTGGCTGCGCCAATGCAGCCGTGACACGAAGCTGTCGAGTGCCGTGACGGGGATGGCGCGCGCGTCTGGATGCATCGCGACAAGATCGCGCCGCGCTGCATAAATCCATTGCAACACCTCGCGCACAGATACGGCCCCGGTCGCAAGGGGAACCGACAGGCGCGAACAACACGTCGCCCCGCTCAGCGGGCTCGACATGCCTTTGCGATAAGTGCTGCCGCGATAATCGAGAAAACTCGCCAGCATATTGATGGCTCCCGCGCGCGTGCCAGATTGCGGCTCTGCGCAGCCATCATCTTGCAACCCAAGCATGTCGGCTGTGGGGATGGCGGCGATCTTTGCGGCTTCCACAGGCCGCAGGTTTGCAGGCTCGTCGATCAGCGGCTGATCGACAAAGCGGGTGAAATGCGCCGCCCAGCGATCGCGCGCTTTTTGTGCGCGGATGACGCCCGTCTGGCTGAATTCCACAAACGGAATTTCTGTGCGGCGGCAGAAAGCATGCACCTGCCTGTCGCGCCGATAGGTCCACAGATTGCCCGTTTCTTCATGCGCTAGAAGCCGTGCGATGCCGACAGCCGCGCGGATCTTTTCCAGTACCTCCACAACATCGCCAACGCGCACAATCATGGGCGCGCCCAGGTGCGCCAGGCGATCCGACACCTCCACGAGCGCCGAGCGCTGCGCCTCCCATTGGCGCAGCGAGGTGTCCGGAAGCTGCCAATAGTCTGGCTCCACCACGTACAGCGGCAGCACAGGGCCAGCCGCTGCCGCCTCTGCGAGGGGCGCGTGATCACAGGTGCGCAGGTCGCGCTTGAACCAGACGACCTGGATCACTGGGCCGCCACATCGATCGGGTCGGCCCAGAGGGCACGATAAGCGCCGTCCGCATCGTAATCCGATGCCTGCTTGTCTGGATTGAACCGACGTCCCTGTCGCGGGTCCGCGCCGCGCCCGGAAATGTAGAGCCAATTCCCCTGGTTGCTGCACACATCGTAATCGATCAGCTGCGACTCAAACCAGGCCGCACCCGCCCGCCAATCACATCCCAGATCGTGGACGAGATAACTCGCCACCACCTGCCGCATGCGGTTCGACAGATAGCCGGTGGCGCGCAGCTCCCGCAGGCCCGCGTCGACAAAGGCGTGGCCCGTGTTCCCCGCACACCAGCGCCCAAAGGCCTTCGCGTCATGGCGTGGCGGCGGCAATTGGCTGAGCCCCCGGGCGCGGTACAGCTGCAAGCCGTGCTTAAGGCTCCAGAAGCGGAAAAAGTCACGCCACAACAGCTCAAACCAGATCCAGTAGGTGCTTTCATTGGCCCCAAAGCGTGATTCATGTGCCTTCAACCGGGCGTAGATCGTCCGCGGCGAAAGAGCCCCGACCGCCAGCCAGGGCGAAAACTTGGTGGAATAGTCAGGTCCTGTGAGGCCGTTACGGGTCATCTTGTAGGATTGCGGCAGCACGGAGCCAAAGTAGCGCTCAAGGTGGGCAAGGCCCGCGCTCTCGCTGCCTGAGAACTCCGCCTCATTGTAAGGGAATGAGGACACACCAACCTGTGGCGGCGCGATTGTCCAAGTGGGCACAGCAGCGCCAGAGACGGCAGCCTGTGGCGCGGGCGGCAATCGTT
>CAIZGQ010000376.1 GCA_903932565.1 uncultured Hyphomicrobiales bacterium | reverse complement strand
TATTCCTGGATCGAGGCGCGAATCCACCACATCGCATAGGTAGCGAGGCGGAAACCTTTTTCAGGCTCGAACCGCTTCACGGCCTGCATGAGGCCGACGTTGCCCTCGGAAATCACTTCGCCAATCGGCATACCGTAGCCGCGGTAACCCATGGCAATCTTGGCGACGAGGCGAAGATGTGACGTCACAAGCCGATGCGCGGCATCGCGGTCATCATGCTCGCGCCAGCGCTTGGCCAGCATGTACTCTTCCTGCGGCTCCAGCATGGGGAACCGACGGATTTCAGACAAATAGCGCGAAAGACCATTTTCACCGGCAAGGACCGGGAGTGATGCTGCTGCAGCCATGTAACCCTCCTACTCGAGCCCCCAATGAGGCAGGCTCAACGCGGCCGCACCTCCGGCGCCAACCGCTCGAACACGCAATATAGAGACGGTCCACCGTGGCCGAAAGAGGGCAAACCCCGATCTGCTTGGTCGCAATTACGTGAAGTCTTTGTCATGTGGGGGTCGGAAAGTACGGGGTGCCATGTTGCGGAACCGTTACTTAACCGCAGGCGTTAACTTCGCTGCACTGCGCCCGGTAGCTCGGGAAGCCTACCCCTCATGCCCCTTGGCGATCGGGGGCTGAAAGGTCAGGCCAAGGTCCCACGGGAAGTAAATCCAGGTATCCTGCGACACTTCCGTAATGAAGGTGTCGACGAGCGGCCGTCCCAGCGGCTTGGCGTAAACCGTGGCAAAGTGCGCATGCGGGAGCATGTCGCGCACCACCTTGGCCGTGGCCCCAGTGTCGACGAGATCATCGACCACCAGAATGCCCTTGCCATCGCCCGCCTTGGCGATATCCTCCGCCACTGTCTTCAAAACCTGCAGCCCGCCCTGGCTTTTGTAGTCATGATAGCTGGCGATGCAGATCGTCTCGATCACCCGGACCCCCAACTCGCGCGCCACGATGGCCGCTGGCACGAGGCCGCCGCGTGTGATGCAGATGATCGCGCTGAAGGGCCCGACAGCCGACAGACGCCACGCCAGGGCGCGGGCGTCGCGGTGGAACTGGTCCCATGAGACCGGGAACGCTTTTTGGGATGCGGGATCAGACATGGCGTGAACTCAAGGTCAGCTGCGGGCGGCGGCGAGCGCGGCCAGCATGGTTTCAATCTCAGCGACGCCCAACGCCACTGCCTGTGGATCGCGACCGCGCACCACGATCTGGTTGCGGAACTTCCCATCAACGTAGGACGGGTAGGAGCCGATGGACAATTCAGGGTGGGCCGTTGCGACATCGCCCAGCCCGGCGGCATATGCGCCTTCCGGCAGCATGACATCGAGCGCTTGCATTGTCAGCTTGACGCCGGTCTCCAGCGTTGGCGCCACAGCGTCCAGCATCGCTTGCATGATGAGCGGCACGCCCGCCATCACGATCACGTTGCCGATGCGAAAGCTCGGGACTTTGCTGACCGCATTGGGAATAAGCGTTCCCCCGACGGGCACGCGCGCCATGCGGCGGCGGGCGGCGTTGAGATCCTCGGGCTTCATGCGTTCCAGCATGGAATTGATGATGCTCTGATTTTCCACAAGTTCCACGCCGAATGCTTTGGCCACG
>CAIZGQ010000375.1 GCA_903932565.1 uncultured Hyphomicrobiales bacterium | reverse complement strand
ATTGCCGGCACGCTCTCTGGCGGCCAGCAGCAGATGGTGGCGATTGCCCGCGCACTGATGGCGCAGCCGCAATTGCTGCTGATTGATGAGCCATCACTTGGGCTCGCGCCCATCGTCATCAGCCAGGTGTTCGACATCATCGCGCAGATTCACGCGAGCGGCGTCTCCATCCTGCTGATCGAACAGAACGCCACGCGCGCGCTGGAGATTGCGCAGACCGGCTGCGTGATTGATTGCGGCGCACTCGTCGCCAAAGGCACACCGCAAGAGCTTGATGCACGTGGCGATATCCGCGCCGCTTATCTGGGACATGGCTGACGCTTTCATTTGCTGACGGGAGGACTGGCTCATGCGCAAGATCATCGATCTCTCGATCTATCTTGAAAATGGAACGCACGCCGATCCGCCGATCTTCGAGCCCAAGATCAAGTACCGGACGCACACGGAAACAACCGACGAGTTGCTGCCGTTCTTCCCCGGCCTGAAGGCGGAGGATCTGCCCGACGGCGAGGCGTGGGCCATCGAACACGTGCAAATCTCGACCCACAACGGCACGCATCTCGATGCGCCCTATCACTTCGCCTCCACCATGAACAATGGCGAGCGCGCGCTCACAATTGACGAAGTGCCGTTGGATTGGTGCTTTCAGAATGGCGTGAAATTGGATTTCCGCCATTTCGGGGATGGCTATGTTGCGACCGCTGCCGATGTCGAAGCCGAACTCAAGCGCATCCGCTATACGCTGAAGCCGCTCGATATCGTCGTCGTCAACACGCGCGCCGGATCGCGCCAGGGCCAGAGCGACTACGTGGCTGCGGGCTCAGGCATGGGGCTTGAGGCCACGCTCTACCTGCTGGAGCGCGGCGTGCGCGTCACCGGCACGGATGCATGGAGCTGGGACGCGCCCTTCGTCCACACTGCAAAGAAATATGCAGCAACCAGCGACGCTTCCTTGATCTGGGAGGGCCACAAGGCCGGGCGTCACATCGGCTATTGCCATCTTGAAAAGCTGAGCAATCTTGATCAGCTTCCCGACTTCGGGTTTGACGTGGTCTGCTTCCCCACCAAAATCCGTGGCGCATCCGCAGGCTGGACGCGCGCGGTCGCGATCCTCAACATTCCCGATTGATCTTCAGATTAACTATGTATTCCGGGGGCTTCCTGCCCAGTGCGCTCGACATATTCCGTATAGCCGCCACCATATTGGTGGATGCCATCCGGCGTGAGTTCAAGGACGCGGTTCGAAAGGGCTGCGAGAAAGTGCCGATCATGGGAGACAAACAGCATGGTGCCCTCATAGTCTGAGAGCGCCTTGATCAGCATCTCTTTCGTCATCATGTCGAGATGGTTTGTCGGCTCGTCGAGAATGAGCAGGTTTGGCGGATCAAACAGCATCAGCGCCATGACCAGACGCGCCTTCTCACCACCCGACAGCACGCGGCACTTCTTCTCGACGTCATCGCCGGAAAAGCCAAAGCAACCCGCGAGTGCGCGCAAAGACCCCTGCCCCGCCTGCGGAAATGCATCTTCGAGCGATTGGAAAACGGTGCGCTCGCCCTCCAGCAACTCCATGGCGTGCTGGGCAAAATATCCCATCTTGACACTGCCGCCGATGGCGACTGAGCCATCATCGGGATTGGTCGAGCCTGCGACGAGTTTCAACAACGTCGACTTGCCCGCTCCGTTGACGCCCATGATGCACCAGCGCTCCTTGCGCCGCACATTGAAGTCGAGGCCTTCATAGATCGTGCGGTTGCCGTAGCTTTTGTGGACGTTTTTGAGACTGACCACATCTTCGCCGGATCGCGGCGCCGGCGGGAATTCGAACAGCACGGCCTGACGGCGCTTGGGTGGCTCCACGCGCTCGATCTTATCGAGCTTTTTCACGCGGCTCTGCACCTGTGCGGCATGGGACGCACGCGCCTTGAAGCGTTCGATAAACTTGATTTCCTTGGCCAGCATCGCCTGCTGGCGCTCGAACTGCGCCTGCTGCTGCTTTTCATTTTGCGCCCGCTGCTGCTCATAGAATTCGTAATCGCCGCTGTAGGTCGTGAGGCCACCGCCATCGATCTCGATGATCTTGTTGACGATGCGGTTCATGAATTCGCGATCATGCGAGGTCATGAGTATCGCGCCTTCATATCCTTGCAAGAAGTGCTCGAGCCAGATGAGGCTTTCGAGATCAAGATGGTTGCTTGGCTCGTCGAGCAGCATGGCATCGGGCCGCATCAAAAGAATACGGGCGAGCGCAACGCGCATCTTCCAGCCGCCGGACAGACCGCCGACGTCGCCGTCCATCATCTCAGGCGTGAAGCTGAGGCCCGCGAGCACCTCGCGCGCCCGGCCATCCAGCGCGTAACCATCAAGCTCCTCGAAGCGGCCCTGCACTTCGCCATAGCGCTCGATGATCTCGTCCATCCGGTCGGCCTGCTCGGGATCGCCCATGGCAATCTCAAGCTCCTTCAACTCGGCCGCGACTTCGCTGACCGGGCCTGCGCCGTTCATCACCTCGGCGACGGCGCTGCGGCCGTGCATGTCGCCCACGTCCTGGCTGAAATAGCCGATCGTCACGCCGCGATCGACGCCAACCTGACCCTCATCGGGCTCCTCCTCGCCGGTTATCATCCGGAACAGCGTCGTCTTGCCGGCCCCGTTGGGACCGACAAGCCCCACCTTTTCGCCGCGCAGGAGCCCGGCCGAGGCCTCGATGAAGAGGATCTGGTGACCGTTTTGTTTGGAGATATTGTCGAGGCGTATCATGGTCTTGCAGGGTCCGGGTCAGCATCACACCCCCATGCCGACCTGCTGCGGCCGGACGGGCTCACACGCGAGCGACGGCTTTTCAACGTCGATGTCGACCGGGGACGACGTCCTTATCGGCAAAACGGCGAGATAAATCCATCACCAATGTTAGCAATCGGAAGCTGAACTGTTTTACGCTGCGATTTCAAGAGGATAAGAACCATTAACGCAAAAGGGGCTGGCTTGTTCAGCCAACCCCTCGCCGTCTGATTTGACGATGTGCGGCTTACTTGGGCAGCAGCACCTTATCGATCACGTGAATGACGCCGTTCGACTGCTTCACATCAGCAATCGTGACATGGGCAACGCCGCCCTTTTCATCCGTGAGGGTGATCATGCCATTGGTGACCATGGCGGTGAGAATGCACCCACCAACCGTCTTCACCGAATGCTTGCCACCATCATCCGCAACCATCTTGGTGATGGCGGGGGACAACGCGTCAGCAGCCACGACGTGACAGGTCAAAATCTTGACCAGCTGTGCTTTGTTTTCCGGCTTCAGCAATGTGTCGACGGTGCCGGCCGGCAAAGCTGCGAAGGCTTCGTTGGTCGGTGCGAAGACTGTGAAAGGTCCCTTGCCTTCAAGCGTTTCCACCAGACCGGCTGCCTTCACGGCGGCGACCAGTGTGGTGTGGTCCTTCGAATTCACGGCATTCTGAATGATGTTCTTGGTGGGATACATCGCCGCACCACCGACCATCGGCTCAGCGGCGCGTGCTGCTGTCAGACCGAGCGAACCAAAAGCGACTGCGGCTGCAAGGATCGTGGCGGTACGTGTTGATGTCTTCGACATGTTGATCTCCTAAGTGTCGCCGGAACTTCCGGGCACATTGGAGCTACGATGCATTTCAACGAATGTTTCAGAGCAATCAAAAAAGAATGACATTGATCCTTGAACGAACATTATAGCAGTGAGTAACTCTACTCAAGCAAACTCGTTTTCATCGGTCTGCATCAAACGTTGCAATGGCATGCGCACGGCAAAGATTAAACTGGCGGCGACGAAGGCAACAAACGCCACGAGTAGAAAGAATGACAGATAGGTCATGCTCGACCAAAAACTGCCGAGCCAGCCTGCAAACAAGTTTCCCGCAAACGTTGTTGCCATCCAAAGACCCATAACAAGAGAGCGCGATTTTTGCGGCGCGATGCTGGAAATAAGCGAAAGGCCGATCGGCGAGAAGTATAGTTCAGCCAATGTAATCACGACAAAATAGCCAAGCAGCCAAAGCCAGCTTGCCTGTGCACCGCCTGTCACGTAAGCCGCCAGCGCCATGACGAGATAAGACAAGGAGAGACCAAGACATCCCAGTGACAGTTTTGTGATGGTCGATGGCTCATGGCCAGTTTTGGCGCGGCGCGTCCAATAGGCCACCAGCCACGGCGTGAAGAGAAAAATCATCAGCGGGTTGAAGGCCTGAAACCAGGTCACTGGAATTGATGCGCTCCACCCGAATAGATTGATTGTGCGATCCGTTGCCTGCGCCGCCCACAGCGTGATCGTGTTGCCCTGCTGTTCATAAGCTGCCCAGAACAAAGCTGACGGCAGAAACAAAAGCGCGATTCCCATCATGGCGCGCCGCAAGCTTTGCGCATTGTGCGCACCGGCGTCCGAAAACGACTTGGCAAAAGGCTGGTCCGGCGGCAGGCGCGACAATCCGGCGAGATAGATCACAAGCCCAATCGCCATGCCAACACCCGCACTGGCAAAGCCCACATGAAAGCCCAGCGTCTCGCCCAGTGTGCCGCACACAAGTGGCGAGAAAAATGCGCCAAGATTGATGCCAACGTAAAAAATTGAAAATGCGCGGTCACGTCGTGCATCGCCCGTGGCGTAAAGCGCGCCGACCTGCGTCGAAATGTTGGGCTTGAACGCACCATTGCCGAAGATCAGAAACAACAGCGCCAAGAGGAATAACGATTCCGACGCCATGAGAAAATGCCCGATCATCATCAGGCCAGCACCAATGGCGACCGTGCGGCGACGCCCGAGGCGCCCGTCCGCAAGCCACCCCCCCAATATAGGCGTGAGATACACAAGCCCCGAATAAAGCCCGTAAAGCTGCGACGCAAAGGGCTGAACTGCGAGCGGGCCTGAGACAGCTTCAAGCCCGCCGCGCAAGGCACCAAGGCCCAGCACATCCCCAGCATGTTCCGGCTTCAGCAAATAAGTCACAAGATAGAGCACAAGAAGCGAGCGCATGCCGTAATAGGAAAAGCGCTCCCACATCTCGGTTGCAAACAACGTCGTAAGGCCGATGGGATGGCCAAACAACTCACGGCTTGCGGGCGAAAGAGCATCGCGCGGCGTCAGAGATGCATCCACCATCGGGCACCAACTTTTAAGGAGCGCGGCAGATCAGCCGCCGCGCGTCGTCCTCCCCTGACGCAAATTGGATGCCGCGTTTGTGCCGCTCCAACGCCCCGCGTCCTGCCGGGTCAGGTTGCAGCGACAATTTTGTCCTGCGTCTTGGTGTCAAAGTCGTTGGCGTCGTGACGCTCATGCAGCTGCATGTCGAGCTCACCCACAATCTTATTGACCATGCGCCCGCGCTTCACAGCCGGACGCGCGTCAATGGCCTTGGCCCAACGCTGCACATGGGTGTAGCTCTCGACCTGCAGGAACTCAGCTGAATTGTACTGGCGGCCCAGCGCAAGCTGCCCATACCACGCCCAGATTGCGATATCGGCGATGGTATATTCATCGCCGCACATGAAGGTTTTATCCGCCAGTTGACGCTCCAGCACATCAAGCTGACGCTTTGTCTCCATGGTAAAGCGATCAATGGCGTATTGGATTTTTTCCGGTGCGTAGGCGTAAAAATGCCCGAACCCGCCGCCCAGATATGGCGCGCTGCCCATTTGCCAGAACAGCCAGTTCATGCATTCCGTGCGTGGCCCATGCGCCTTGGGCAGGAACGCGCCAAACTTTTCCGCAAGATAGAGCAGGATTGAGCCAGATTCGAAGACGCGCGTCGGCGGCGTCGTGGAATGATCGAGCAGGGCCGGAATCTTTGAGTTGGGATTGATGTCGACAAAGCCGCTGCCAAATTGATCTCCCTGCGCGATGCGGATCAGCCACGCATCGTATTCGGCCTCTGTCTTGCCGATGGCGAGCAGCTCTTCCAACAGGATCGTGACCTTGACGCCATTGGGCGTCGCCAGTGAATAAAGCTGCAACGCGTGCTTTCCGACCGGCAGTACCTTGTCATGGGTCGGGCCAGCAATCGGCCGATTGATGTTGGCAAACTGGCCGCCGGACTTCATCTCCCACGTCCACACTTTCGGCGGGACATATTGCACTGGCTCAGTCATGACTTGGCTCCAGAAAATGTGGTGTGTGCGAACAAGACAAGAACATTCGAGCTATCCGCGCGTCAAGTTCAAGTGGTACAAAACCAATAAAGCACCTGCAGCGGCATTCAAGCTCACACCCACGACCTTGGCTGCGGATAGTACGTAATCGGGAGCCAAAGCCGTGACGACTGCCACGCCGACATTCGCCCACGACATTGCCAAGCTGCTTGCGCCCTCCGGCACGTTTCGCGCCGCCATCAATCTTGGCAATTCGATCCTGACGTGGAAACGCGAAACGGGCGAGATCGGCGGCATCACGGTTGATATCGCCCGTGAGCTGGCGCGTCGTCTCGCGTGCCATGTGGAACTCATCCCGTTCGACAGCGCTGGCCAGGT
>CAIZGQ010000374.1 GCA_903932565.1 uncultured Hyphomicrobiales bacterium | reverse complement strand
GATTTCAAGACGCGCTGGTCATTCCCAGAAACGATGATGATTTTGGCTGTGCATTTCAAATCGGCCAGAACACGCAGAAGTTCAATGCCATCGCGTTCGCCCAGAGACAAATCGAGCGTGATGAAATCAAACTTTCGTTCCGCAAGTCGCGCCACAGCTTCAAGGTAGCTTGAAGCCGAGACGGCATCACACCCGTTGGCGGTGGCAATTTTGCAGATTAAAAGTCGTTGCACCAAATCGTCATCAATCGCCAGAAGACTTTGCGCTCGAGCTTTCAAAACATTGGGTCGCATCTCTAAACTTGAACTTTGCATCGCCCGACCCCCGCAGCACTTGGGCTTTCAGCGCCGTTAGTGCCCAAACAGTTCTCGTAAATAAACAGTTTAGCTCTGACTAATCTCTTCCGGAGCCCAAGATATTTTCTGTCATAACATCGAGATGTTTCCAAAACGACTGCCGTTGCAGTCGACGTGACACAACATCAAGATGTTGCTCAAGAGAGGCTTTTTCCACATAAGGCATGGGTGCCACGACAGGAGACACGCTCACATCTAAGGCGCTCCAGTTTTGAGAAACTGTTTCAAAGCAACGCAGAGTTGAAAACTTCATGATCAACTTTCTTGAGACTGGACTGGACATTACGCTGCCTTGGACTGGAATGTGCTGTGAGATGCGAGTGCTGCATTGAGTTCGATGAAAGCGTCGTCAAGCTCAGCGACGCGTTGTTCAAGAATAGAAGGCCCCAACGTCAGGGCATCTTGTTCGAGCATTTTGGCAAGATGTGAGAACCGCAAGAAGCCAAGCGAGGCGGCCGAGCTTTTTGCAGAATGCGCTTCATGCTTGATGCAATTTTGATCGCCATGCCGGCTGGCTGTGGCCATGACAGCGAGGCGTTCCTTTGTGCTTTTCAGGAACGCGTCGACAATCATACACACGTCATCGGCGCTCAGCACTTCAGCCATCTCATTTTGGATGTTGACGTCAAAAACACTCAGGCCGGTAAAGCGGCGCGCAGGTTCCGCTGCCCCTGCAGATTGCATCTCAGTGATGGAGCTCTTCTTAAACTGCTCAAGCCTCTGGCGAAGTGTGTTCATGGTCACGGGCTTTGTCAGAAAATCATTCATTCCGGCCTGCAGGCACATCTCACGGTCGCCAGCTTGCGCATTGGCGGTGAGTGCCACGATATAGGTACGATTGTACGGCGTTGGCAGAGCGCGTATCGTGCGCGTTGCTGACAGCCCGTCCATTTCGGGCATCATCACGTCCATGAAAACAAGGTCATAGGTTTCATAGCTGCACTTGGCCACAGCGTCTGCGCCGTTGGAGGCAACTTCAATCGAATAGCCAAGAGCTTGCAGCATCTTTGTCGCGACAAGCTGATTGGTCGCATCATCTTCGACTAGCAGAATTTTCAGAGGGCCGCTTCGTTCGGTCGGTACGCTCGAAGGCCCGCCAGACCCGATCAAATCTGTCGGGTCTTGGTTGCTTGCATGTCGCTTGTTGTCGACGAGAAACGGTAGGACAAACCGGAAGGTGGTTCCGTGATTTATTTTACTGGTGACAGAGATTTCACCTTCCAAAAGATCAACAAGCCTTTTGCAAATTGCCAGTCCGAGACCCGTCCCGCCAAAGCGCCGCGCAATCGTACTGTCGAGTTGGGAAAATTCACGAAACAAAAGTGGAAGCCCATCTGCAGGGATCCCGATGCCCGTGTCCTGGACCTCAAAACCGATTTGATACCGCGTGCGCGCATCGCCGCTGATGGGAAACGCCTTGATGTTAACGCCGCCGACCTTTGTGAACTTCAAGGCATTGCCGAGGAGATTTAACAACAATTGACGCAGTCGAGCCGGATCGCCAATCAACGTTTGGGGGACGCTTGAATCAACATCGATGGAAACAGTCAGACCCTTGTCTCGCGCCGATGCTTCCAAAAGATCAACACTGCTTTGAATAATTTCGCGTGGATCGAATTCGATATGCTCGATATCCAGACGGCCAGCATCCAGCTTTGAAAAATCCAGGACGTCATTCAGGATCTGCAAGAGATGTTCAGCTGACTGCCGCAGTGTTTTTGCGTAAGGCCGCTGCTCATCGTTCAGGTCACTTTCCAAAAGAATTTCCGCCATTCCAACAACACCGTTCATGGGCGTGCGTATTTCATGGCTCATCATGGCGAGAAATTCGGAACGCGCGCGCGTCCCAGCTTCTGCCGCGTGAAGGGCTTTACCCAGACTCCTCTGGTAGACAGCAATCAGAGCGGTGACACCCAGAAGCCAGGCGGTGAGCACGCTGGCGATCAGGAAGTTGGTGAACCTGTTGCTCACATAGGCGCGAAAAACTTCGTCGCTGGCGAGACCGACTGCAACAACAAGTGGAAAGTCTTTAATCTTGCGAAAGACCACAAGGCGCTGCGTTCCATCCAACTGACTGGTCGTGGAATAGGAGCCGACGTTCGACGCCTTCAGCAGGTCGAACAATTGCGAGCCCGCCAGTGATTCACCAACGGCAGAGGCGCCTTTTGACCCACGCGCGCGGATGATGCCGTCGGTTCCAACGAGCGTGATGGATCCCCCGTCACCAACATCAATGGATTTGTAAAAGCTGGAGAGATAGGCCGGATCGATGGACACCACCACAACGCCGCCAAACGTTCCGTCGACCATCGTGATGCGGCGGGTGAGCTGTATTGACCATTTGTTGCTGGCGCGCCCAAGAACTGGCTTGCTGATGAACAGCTCGTCGCTCGTGCGGTTTGCGTGAACCCGAAAATGTTCCCGATCGCTTAGGTCAAGTCCGGGCTGCGAACCAGGAACGTTGCTCATGACCATCAAGCCATTCTTGTCGATGACTGCAATCTGGACATGAATGCCCGTCAAGAATTCGCGGTTCTGTTCCCATGTGGCAAGCGAAAAGTGTGCTGGATCGCGCGCATAGCCATCGCGAATATAAAAGAGCGTTTCATCAACGCTCTGGATGGTGCGGATAATGTTTTCTTCAAAGGTGCGCGACAAATTTGACGCGTTTTGAATGGCCGCTTCCTTGGTCTGGCGGAATTCTGATTCACTGAAATGATAGGCACCGACCCAAATCAACACGATTGCTGACAGACCGAGCAGGACGCTCGCATAAGGACCCACGCGCAGGATCCAACCGTGCGCGTGCGACAATTTCTCGCCGGTCTGGCTGACGGGCCGTGCTGTGAAACGTTTGGGCATCGCAAAAACCTGAAGGCGTCGAAGGCGCGGCAATCCGCGTCGACAAAATAAGGCCACGTCCGACCGATTTGAGCCCGCCCCGGCACGCCGCAGCAGCAAAACCAATCTCGAAAAACATGCCGGATCGGACCCGGAACGTCGAAGCGGCTTGATGCCTTTGAGTCCGCGTAAGCGGGACCCAAATCGACGTGAGCTGAAGAATGGGGGTGGAGCTGTTAAGCTGGGGTGAATTAACCCTGCGTCAGGTCACCAAATAGCTGGGACGACAGGGTTTTCGTTGTCGGGATCGTTAAAAAGTAGAGACCCGGATCAACGAAACATCGCGCTAGATTTGCCAATGCGCTGAATTTGCTGACGATCGCGCGAATGGCAGCGCCTCGCGCGGTGGGCTGCGCTGGCAGTCTCGGGCGGCGCGAATGCGCCCGAGGGGACGGTTTGCCTCTGACGAGCCAGTCTGCTGTCAGAGGCAAGCCGAGCTGTCAGTGCTTTCCCGAAGGCAGTTCAAAGAGATCGTCCGACAGGCTATCCATGTAGTCGAGAACTTCGTCCGTCTTCACGACGTCTGCGTATTTTGCATTCATGTCGCACAGATTGATCGCGTGGCTTGCCTGGGAGCGATCAAAGCACCCCTCTTCCGCAATCGCGACGCGGTAGTTCAGACTGAACGCATCGAGCACCGTGGCGCGCACACAGCCCGAGGTTGTTGTGCCGGTGACGATCACCGAGTCGCAGCCCAGCAGCGTCAAATAGCTGGCCATGTTGGTGCCAAAAAATCCTGATGGCTTTTGCTTCAGGATGACAATGTCCTGCGGTGCTGGCGCAATCTCGTCGACAATCTGGTTTCCATCCACATTGCTCTGCTGCACGCGCGGGGCCTCATTGCCGCGATTGTTTTTCCAGCTCCACGAACCAGAGTCCCAATTGTCATCGCGCCGCACGCCGGTCGTATAAATGACGGGGAGCCCCTTCTCATGGCTCTTGTCGATCAATGTCTTGATGGCAGCCACGCCCACCCAGCTCTCATCGCCGCAGGAGTTGCGCCACTTCTTGATGGATTCAAGGATTGGCTCAGGCTTGTCGCCACAAAAGGCATAGTTCACATCGATCACGAGCAGCGCGGGGCGTTTGCCAAATCCGCCGCGTGCACCATAACCGGAGGCTTCAAAGACGGCTTTATCGCGGTCAGTTAAAAATTTGTTCCAGATTGGTTCTGACATTTTGCGTTCCTGTTGTCTTTCGTTGGCTTAGTTGGTGGCTTTGGATTTCACGAACTGCATATCGATGATGTCGTCGTAGGGAACATCCTGTTTCAACATGCCGGCCTCGCGCACAACGGATTTGGCTGTGTCCCATGCTGCAGCTGACACAAGCCCGTCGCGGCTCCACATTTCGTCTTTAAAGCTGCGGTCCAGCGTCGCCTTCATGTCTTCCTCGGACATGGTGGGGAATTCTTTCTTGGCGATCTTGGCGGCTTCGTCCGGGTGCTCAAACGTGAACTTCAATCCTTTGATGACGCCGGTCACAAATTTCTGAACCGAGTCCGGGTCTTTTTGAATGGACTCGAGCCGGACGTTCAACGTCGAATAGGCATAGGGACCAAGTTCTTGTGGGACATTCAGGAAAGGCTCGCCCCAAAGACCTTCCTT
>CAIZGQ010000373.1 GCA_903932565.1 uncultured Hyphomicrobiales bacterium | reverse complement strand
TCTCTCTCTGTTTGATGCGCTGAAACGCTCGGTCAATCGCACCGGTGGTGCACATGGGATGCTGGAGGACGCCATCACCGGATCACTCACCGCAAGCAAGCTGATGCTGGGCTCTGCGATCCTTGCGCGCAAGATTGCCGCCATCGGCCAGCCGGGCGAAGCGCTCGGCCTGATGCTGCCCAACGCCAACGGCACGGCGGTCACATTCTTTGCCGTGCAGCAAGCCGGCTGTGTGGCAGCGATGCTCAACTACACCGCTGGCATTGCCAATCTGAAGGCTGCCTGTGCCGTCGCCAAAATCAAAACGATCCTGACCTCGCGAGCCTTTATTGAAAAAGCCAAACTTGGCAATTTGATTGAAGGCCTGCGCGCCGACCATGCGATCATCTACCTGGATGATATTCGGGCAAACCTCACAACACCGGACAAGCTGCGGGGCTTTCTCGACAAGGGCCGATCCTTTGCCGCCCGCGCCGCCGATGACCCGGCCGTTATTTTGTTCACGTCAGGATCAGAAGGCGCGCCCAAGGGCGTTGTTCTGTCGAGCCGAAACTTTCTCGCCAATATCGGGCAGATCGGCGCGCGCTTTGACATCACGTCCGAAGAGATCGTGCTGAATGTCCTGCCGGTGTTTCATGCACTGGGTCTGATGGGCGGAATGCTGATGCCAATGCTCAGCGGCATGAAATGCTTTCTCTATCCGTCGCCCCTGCACTATCGCCAGATCCCGGAAGTCGCCTATCGCATCAACGCAACAGTCCTCTTCGGCACCGACACATTTCTGGCAGGCTATGCGCGCGCCGCAAACCCGTACGACTTCCGATCCCTGCGCTATGTCGTGGCGGGCGCGGAACCGGTGAAAGCCGAAACACGCCGAATTTATATGGAGACTTTCGGCATCCGCATTCTGGAAGGCTATGGCGTCACCGAATGTTCGCCGGTGGTTGCCGTCAACACCATGATGTTCAATCGCTCGGGCACCGTCGGGCGGTTGCTGCCCGGCATGGAGCAGCGGTTAGAGCCCGTCGAGGGCATTCTGGACGGCGCACGCCTGCATGCGCGCGGGCCCAACATCATGCTGGGATATTTCCGTGCCGACGCGCCGGGCGTGCTGGAGCCTGCGCACGATCACTGGCACGACACGGGTGATATCGTCAGCATCGATAAGGATGGTTTTATCGCCATCAAGGGACGCGCCAAGCGCTTCGCGAAGGTCGCGGGCGAAATGGTGTCCCTTGCTGCTGTCGAGGCCTTATGCGCGCTGCGCTGGCCTGATCGCGAACTCGCCGTGCTTGCGATGCCCGATTCGCGCAAGGGCGAAAAACTTGTGCTGGTCACAACGGCTGAGGGCCTCACACGCAGCGATCTTGTTTCAGCCCTCCGCGAGCAAGGCGCCAATGATCTGATGATTCCGGCCGAGATTCTCGTGGTCGATGCCATTCCCGTCCTCGGCTCCGGCAAGATGGATCTGGTGACGCTCGACAAGATCGCCCGCGAGAAACTGCGTGCTGTGACGGTGACGGCGGGAGTGTCCGCATGATCGAGCTCCAAGAACCCTTGCGCGGCGGCGCGCTCACACGCGCGCGCATCGAGAAGGAAGCGCTCCAGCTGTTTGCCGAAAAGGGCTTTGACGGCACTTCAATTCGCGACATTGCAACAGCGGTTGGGGTGGCCGATGCAGCGCTGTATCGCCACTTCAAATCCAAGGACGATATCGCCCGCCAGATTTTCGCGCATCACTACGGCGCGCTGGCGCAGCACATCGCCGAGATCGTGGCGAAGGGCGAACCATTCCACGCCACCGTGCGCCGACTCGTGGATTTGTTTTGCGCGCTGTTTGATGCAAGCCCGGACGTGTTCGCGTTCATCCTGCTCAACCAGCATGCGCATCTGCGCTTCATCGATGATGCGGCTAATGTCATGGTGCCGTTGCGCGGATGGATGAAAGACGCTT
Organism: uncultured Hyphomicrobiales bacterium; assembly: GCA_903932565.1. Lineage (GTDB taxonomy): Bacteria > Pseudomonadota > Alphaproteobacteria > Rhizobiales > Beijerinckiaceae > Terripilifer. The sequence goes on along the minus strand of CAIZGQ010000373.1, from coordinate 547 downwards.
ACGCCAAGCAAGAAATTTCGATTTCCGACCCGGATCTTGCTGCTGCCATGGCACTCGGCACCGTGCTGCAGCCAGCCGTTGCCAAACTCTACGGCACGCTGCCCGGGCCTCTGCGCGACCGCGCACCCGACATGGCCCGCGCCGCTGCGGCGGCCGTGGGTGTTGTGGGGTGAGATGTTTCCCTCACCCGGTCGGCATCCGCCGACCACCCTCTCCCAAGGGAGAGGGATGTCTAGATCGCAGCTAACCCTCTCCCACCGAACCCGGCTCTAGCCGGGGTTCGGCATTTTGAATGCGCAAGTCTGGTAGACCCGACTTGCGCTGGAGAGGGTGGCGCGTTTCGCGCCGGGTGAGGGTCCTGCTCAATCCCCCCAAAACAAAAAAGCCTCCACGCTTTTCAGCGTGGAGGCTCAAAACACCCTTCCGCCACAGGCGGAAAGTGCACTACTCGAAATTACTCAATGATCGAAGCAACCACGCCTGCACCGACCGTGCGGCCACCCTCGCGGATAGCAAAGCGCAGCTTTTCTTCCATCGCGATCGGAAC
>CAIZGQ010000372.1 GCA_903932565.1 uncultured Hyphomicrobiales bacterium | reverse complement strand
TGCCCCCGCATGGCCGAACATGTCGTGGAAGGGCTCGGACCGGAATTCGAGATCGTGGCCGACGCGTTCCATGGCCGAGACCAGCGAGGGATCAAAGCGCCCCTCCATCTTCAGATTGGTCGACGCAGCCCCCCAGGTCTTGCCGAGCAGGAAGCGCGGTGCGGTCACGGCCGACAGCAAATCCTGCCCGAAGCGGATACGGGAAAGTACCTGTGCCTGAAACTGCGGCTGACCATCGCCACCCATGCTGCCGTAAACCAGCACGCGGCCATCGTCGAACACCGCAAGCGGTGGGTTCAGCGTGTGGAACGGCCGACGTCCGGGGGTCAGCGGATTGAGTGCTGTCTTGTCGAGTGAGAACGAGATGCCGCGGTTCTGCATCAGCACGCCCGTGCTGGGCAGGACGCAGCCCGAGCCGTAATCCCAGTAGATCGACTGGATGAACGAGACGGCGAGGCCGGAGCTGTCGATGGCACCCATCCAGACCGTGTCGCCTGTCGAGGCGGGCAACGGGAAGGGGGCAGCGCGCTTCATGTCGATGCGGGCAGCGCGGGAGGTCAGCCATGTATCCGCGAGAAAATCTGCCGGATCATGCTTCAGGGCGCCAAAGTCCGTGACGATGCGGTCGCGCAGGGCAAGCCCGTGTTTGGTTGCTTCCACCAGCCCGTGAATGTGGGCAAATTCTTCCGCCTGTTTCACGCCGAGCTTTTCAAAAAGCCCGAGGATCACCAGAGCTGCAATGCCCTGTGTCGGCGGGGCGGAATTGTAGAGCGTCACGCCCGGCAGTTTGAGGTGCAGCGGCTCGCGCAGCACGGCCTGGTAGGCCTCAAGATCCGCACGGGTGACGGGGGAGCCGATGGTCTCAAGGTCGCGGGCAATCTCACGCCCGATGTCGCCACGATAAAAATCGTCAAGCCCGGAATGGGCCAGCTGCTCCAGCGTCGCTGCCAACGCAAGCGGCTGGCGGAGCGCGCCTTCGGCCAGCGGCTTTTTCTCAGCATCGAGGTAGGTTTCGCAGAAGCCCGGCGACAGGCGAAGCGCTGCCTCCTCATTGGGGATGGTGCGGGCCTCGCAGGGCGAAACCCGATAGCCATCGCGCGCGCAGGTGATGGCCGGTGCCAGAATATCCCGCAGCGGCAGGCCACCCCCGAGCGATTTGCCAAGCGCAAGCGCCTGCATCCAGCCACCGATGGTGCCGGGCACCGTCACGGCCGCCAGCGGGCCACGCGAGGGGATCACATCGTGCCCTGCTGCGCGATACCGTTCAATCGAGGCATGGGCGCCTGCGGGTCCGCAGGCTTCAATGTAGCGCACCCGGCCCTTGCCGGAGGGTTCGCGGATCAGCCAAAAGCCATCGCCGCCAATCGAGTTCATGTGCGGATAAACCACCGCAATGGTGGCAGCCATGGCGACCATCGCCTCGATGGCGTTGCCGCCCTGTGCGAGAATCTCGCGCCCGGCTTTAGCGGCCAGACCATGGGGAGCGGCAACGGCGGCGGTTGAAAAGGTCGGTGTGTCGGACATGGATCGCTTAATGTTGCAGGAGAATAGCCCTTGCTATAGCACTGGCGGCGGATTTTCCACCTGCATGGCCTTGCGTGTTGCAGGATTCCACAATGGCAGGCTTTCACAAGCTGCAAGACCGGAGCCAGACCTTTGGCGAACCAGACACCCTCGACCGCCCGTGCACCCACTGCTGCCAAGCCGCTCAACTGGGACACGCTGATCACACTCGTGGGCGCGGCCATTCTCGTGGGCACCGAGCTGATTGGTGTGGCGTGGGCGGCAGGCTGGGCATTGGGCGGCATTCTGCAGTTGCCACGCATTCTGTCGGTCGGCGTCGAAATTCTCGGCGGGATCGTCGGTCTCGTGCTTGTTTATTATTTCGTGCGCGCCGCGTTGCGCCATGAGCCGCTGCGCGGCTGACAAAGACTTCCCGCCGCTACGCGGCTGACAAAGGCTACCTGCCGCCTCGCGGGTTTGTCTGACTTACAGCCAGCCCTTCGAGCGGAAATACAAAACCGGCACGATAGCTGAGACAACCATAGCAATGAGCGCCATGGGATAGCCATACGTGAAGTCCAGCTCCGGAATGTTCTTGAAGTTCATGCCGTAAATCGAGGCCACCAGCGTGGGCGGCATCAGGCAGACGGCCGCAATCGAGAAGATCTTGATGATCTGGTTCTGCTCGAGATTGATCAGGCCAAGCGTCGCATCGAGCAGAAACGCCACTTTCGTTGATTGATAGCTCGCGTGGTCAGTCAGCGAAATCACGTCGCGCTGCATCACCTTGATACGCGCCCGGATCTCCTTGCCGCCCTGACCATCGCCATTTGTGCCAGCCGTGTGCCACGTCAGCAGGCGATTGAGGCTGACGAGACTTTCCCGCAGCATGCCGAGCAATTCGCCTTCGCGACCAATCATGATAAGGGCTTTTTGAAAGTCGCGATCTTTCGTGGACCGGCCATTGGTGTTCTTGTGTCGGAACACTTCGCGCGAAATTCCATCAAT
>CAIZGQ010000371.1 GCA_903932565.1 uncultured Hyphomicrobiales bacterium | reverse complement strand
CCAGCGCAAAACCAGCGACCAACGTGCCGGTTTTTTCGATCAACGGGCAGCTTCCCGCCCCTGTGATCCGCCTCAAACTAGGCGAGGAGGTGCGGCTGCAGGTCAAGAACAGCTTGGAGGTTCCGGCCCTCCTGAACTGGCATGGCGTGCGCCTCGCCGGGGCCCAGATCGGTGATCCGCTGACACAGCCGCAGCTGGGACCGGGCGACAGCGCAGAGATTGCCTTCACCCCGCCTGATGCAGGCACATTTTTCTATCAGCCGTCCTTTGCGCTGCTTGCGCAATACCCGGAAGCACGGGGCTTGAGCGGCGTTCTGATCGTGGAGGAAACATTGCCGCCGCCGGTCGCGCACGACATCATTCTTGCGCTCGACGATTGGCCGCAAAGCGCGCAGGACGCCCCACTCATCGTGACCGGCCACGCGACCCCGGTCCTCCTCAACGCGGCCCCCGGTGCGCGGGTGCGCGTTCGCCTCGTCAATCTGTCGACGCGCGCGGCGCTGCCCATCGGGTTCAACAGCCTGCGGCCGCTGGTCATCGCCATCGATGGCCAGCCCTGTGATCCGTTTGAACCAGCCCGCGCCACCCTTCCGCTTGGTCCCGGTGCGCGCTTTGACATTCTGTGCGATCTGCCGCGCGAACCGGGCGCGGCGTCCATTGTCCTGCGCGGCGAAACCGAACGCGTGCTTGCACTGTGCAAACTCGAAGGCGCGCCGTTGGCAGAAACGCCAGCTTTTACGGGCCTGCCGGCCAATCCGCTGTTGCCGATCGCGATCAATCTAGAAAAAGCCGCGCGGGCAGATCTGGTGATGGAGGCCAGTACCGCCGCCGGCAGCAACATTTTATTCAACGGCACGCCTGGCGCTCTGCAAGGCAAACCCATCGTGTCGGTGAAGCGCGGCACGGCTGTCAGCCTGGGTTTCATCAACAAGACCAGCGAGCTTCAGCCCATTCGTCTGCATGGGCATGTGATGCGCCTGCTCCACGCGCTGGATGATGGCTGGGAGCCCTATTGGCGCGACACCATCATCGTGCCGCCGGGCAAAACATCCCGCATCGCCTTTGTTGCCGACAATCCGGGCCGCTGGATGGTGGAATCAGCGATTGCCGCCCAGTCTGCGGCCGGACTCTGGGGCTGGTTTGACGTCAAGTAGACCGGGCAAACGCCTCGCCAATCAGGATTACCGCCGGTCCTCTGGGCCGCTCGGACGCGATGGAGGCGGACAAATCCGCCAGCGTCGAGCGCGTCTGCTTTTCATCGGCCCATGTCGCGCGCTCCACCATCACGGCGGGCGTTGATCCGGGCAGGCCCTCCGCCATCAGACGTGCAGCGAGCAAGGGAAAGGTGCCAAGCCCCATATAGACCACGGTCGTCGCACGCGGATCCGCCAGCGCCCGCCAGTCGAGATCGGTGGGCAGTTTTCCATCGCGCGCGTGCGCCGTGATGAACTGCAGGCGGCGTGCGACATCGCGCTCTGTCAGCGACTGCCCAACACTGGCGGCGGCCGCTGACGCGCTGGTGACACCGGGAACAACTTCGACCGCAATGCCCGCTGCGCGCAGCTCACTCAACTCCTCGTTGGCGCGGCCAAAAATCATCGGATCGCCGCCCTTCAGACGCACGACGCGCTTGCCCTCGCGCGCCAGCGACAGAAGCATGGAGGTAATTTCTTCCTGCGTGCATGAGGGCTTGTAACCGCGCTTGCCAACCGTGATGCGCGTTGCCTCGCGCCGCGCCAGATTGACCGTTTGCGGCGAGACGAGATCGTCAAACAACACCACATCCGCCGATTGCAAAACGCGCACGGCCTTGAGCGTCAGAAGCTCGGGATCACCCGGTCCTGCGCCCACCAGCGCGACGGAGCCAAGCTTTTTGTCCGGTGCGCGATCAAAGGACAGCCCTGCGAGCAAGTCAGCACGATCGGCGTCCGTTGGCTGGCGCTCGAGATTGGCGAAGGCGAGCTTTGTGAACGTCTCCCAGAACGCACGTCGCTCGCGAAAGCCGAGTTTCAACGCCTGCACGGCCGGACGCCACAGCTTTGCGGCGCGCGCCCAATGGCGCATGCCATCGGGCATCAGCGTTTCAATGCGCGTGCGCAATTCCTGCCCGAACACGGGGGCAGCGCCATCGGTCGAAATCGCCACAACAACCGGTGACCGCTCAACGATCGAGCCAAACTGAAAGTCGCAGAACGCAGGCGCATCCACCACATTGACCGGCACGCCCGCTGCTTTCGCCGCGCCGCGAAAAGCCAGCGCTTCGGGTTCGTCGCCTGCGTCTCCAATGGCCAGCGCTGCACCGGGCAAATCCGAGGCCTCCCATGTGCGCGGATGGATCGTGACGTTCGCCACGTCTGCGGCCAGTGCCACCAGGACGCCGCTCGGATGCGGCGCGAAAACATCGACCTGCGCACCGGCGGCTGAGATCAGCTCAGCCTTCCACGCAATGCCCTCACTGCCGCCCGCCAGCACCACGCGACGGCCGGCAAGCTTGAAGAACACCGGCAATGTGGCGAGCTCGCGCAAGCGAGGACTCTTGCGTTCATCCGGGCGACGCGGCGTGTCAGTCATTCAGCAGCCTCTGGCGATCCAACATGCCTTTAAACACCGGACAGGTCCGCAGCAACTTGATGCGGCATTGCAGCATGGGTGCAGCTGAAAAAGCGATAGCACCAGAAACCCAAACTTTAGTTCAATAGCGCTGCCATTGCTCCCTCTTGGGGAAGTTCGTAGATGTTTCACACCCGGAGCGGGATCGCCTGATCGTAAACGTCAGTGCTCGCGACGTCCGGCAAAATGCCGGGAGAGGTGGTGGCGATTCAACGCCAAGCACTTTGAAATAACATCGTTGGGAGTTGAAACATGATGCTCAGAACAACATTGATTACACTTGCAGCCAGCACGGCTCTGGTCAGCGCAGCCTATGCAGCTGATCCGATCAAGGTTGGCCTCAGCGGCCCCTACACCGGCGGCTCGTCCTCCATGGGCGTCAGCATGCGCGATGGCGTCAAGCTTGCGGTTGATGAAATCAACAAAGCCGGTGGCGTGATGGGTCGTCCGATCCAGCTGATCGAGCGTGACGACGAAGCCAAGAACGAGCTTGGCGTGCAGATCGCCCAGGAGCTCATCAACAAGGAGCAGGTGGTCGCCACCCTCGGCTTCATCAACACCGGCGTCGGCCAAGCCGCCCAGCGCTTCTATCAGGAAGCTGAAATTCCGGTCCTCAACAACGTTGCCACCGGCTCTGTGCTCACCAAGCAGTTCTCTGGCGGCACCTTCAAGAACAACTACGTGTTCCGCAATGCTGCCAATGACGGCATCCAGAGCGCGATGATTGCAGAAGAAGCTGTCAAGAAGCAGGGTTTCAAGAAGCCCGCGATCCTGAACGACGCGACAAACTACGGCATGCTCGGCCGCTCGGACTTGAAGGCCGCGCTTGAAAAGCTTGGCGTGACTGCGGTTGCCGAAGAGAAGTTCAACATCGGCGACACCGACATGACCTCGCAGGTCTTGAAGGCCAAGGAAGCCGGCGCTGACGTGATCCTGACCTATGCCATTGGTCCGGAACTCGCCCAGATTGCCAACTCGATGGCGAAACTCGGCTGGAAGGTTCCGATGATCGGCTCATGGACCCTGTCCATGGCAAGCTTCATCGACACCTCAGGTGCCAATGGCGATGGCGCGATGATGCCGCAGACCTTCATCGAAGTGCCCTCGACCCCCAAGCGCAAGGCCTTCATTGAAGCCTATCACAAGGCCTACGGCGGTGACCGCATGCCCTCGCCGGTGTCTGCCGCGCAGGGCTATGATTCAGCTTACCTGCTGAAAGCCGCCATCGAGCAGGCCAAGTCCACCGATGGCCCGAAGATTCGTGAAGCGCTTGAGAACCTCAACACCAAGGTTGAAGGCCTGATCACCGTTTATGATCATCCCTTCACAGCGACCGACCACGAGGCTGTGTCGAACAACATCCCCGTGTTTGGTCTAGTCAAGGGTGGCCGCGTGGTCCCGGCACATCCCGAAGATCTCGCTGGTGACAAGGCGCTTCGCATGAAGCCCAAAGCCTGAATCAAGGCCTGAATCAGGGTCTTTTCACGTTTCATACTGCCCTTCAGGGCCTGCATATCCCCCGGCGCGCGACCCGCGCCGGGGTGCTCACGTCCGGAACCTCAATCCCATGCAAATTCTATTACAGCTCATTGCCAGTGGTATTTCGGTCGGCATGATCTACGGCGTCATCGCCTTTGGTTATCAGCTGACCTTCGCCACTTCGAAGACACTTAATTTTGGTCAGGGCGAGGCTTTGACACTTGGCGCGCTGGTTGGCCTGACGACGATCAATTTCCTGATCGGACAAGCCATCGCGACGCCGTGGGCTTACCTCTTGATGCTGCCTATCGTGCTCGCGTTCGGACTGCTGCAAGGTGCGGTGGTGGAGCTGCTGGGCGTACGCCAGGCGATCAAGACAAATTCGGAAGCCGGCTGGATCATGGCGACGATTGCGCTCGGCATCATTTTCCGCAATCTGGCGGAAAACATCTGGGGCCGCGACGCGCTGAGGTTCCCCTCCCCGCTGCCAGAGCAGGCTCTGTCCTTTGGCGGCATTCGCATCCAGCCGATGGAAATCGCCATTGTGGTTGGCGCACTTCTTTTGATGCTGCTGGTTGAGCTGTTCAACCGCAAGTCGATCTACGGCAAGGCGGTTGTTGCCACCGCCAATGATCGTGATGCGGCGGGCCTCATGGGCATCAACACGCGCATTGTCATCACCTTCTCTTACGCATTGTCCTCAATGTCGGCGGCCTTCGCCGGTGTGCTTGTGGCACCCATCACGCTCACGGGTGCCACCATGGGTGCCGTGCTCGGCCTGAAGGCCTTTGCGGTGGCGATCATCGGTGGATTGTCGAGCGGGGCTGGCGTTGTCGTCGGCGGGTTGATCCTTGGCATCGCGGAGACGCTGACCGGCTATTACATCGAGAGCGGCTACAAAGATGTGCCCGGTCTTGTTCTGCTTTTGCTTGTTCTGTCGTTGAAGCCCTCGGGGCTGTTCGGCAAGCCCACCATCAAGAAGGTTTGAGACAATGCCGATCAAGGCGCTCCTTGCCATTGTCGGCCTTGTGGCCGCACTCGCGCTCCCGTTCTTCCTCACCAGCCCCTATTATATCCATCTGCTGGCAACGATTGCGATCTACGCCATCCTCGTGCTGGGCCTCGACATCGTGTTTGGCTACACGGGCGAAGTCTCCATCGGCCACGCAGCGCTGTGGGGCATTGGGGCCTACACCGCTGGCGTGCTGTTCCTGCAGCTTGGCTGGGGCCTGTTTCCCTCGCTAATCGCCGGACCGATTGTGGCTGGCCTGTTTGGCGCGCTGCTGGCCCTGCCAGCGCTTCGCGTCACAGGCCCTTATCTGGCGATGGTGACGCTGGCGTTTGGCACGATTGTCCAGATCCTGATCAACGAGATGTCCTTTCTCACCAATGGTGCGCTGGGAATTTCGCTGACCAAGCCGCTCTTCTACGACCTGCGCGTCTGGAGCGACTCACTGCCGTTTCTTTCGATGCCGCTGAACCGCCTGCGGGAAGTCGAATATTACTGGCTGGTGATCGTCATCCTCGCGCTGACGATCCTGATCATCAATCGCATTCTTGCCTCGCATCTGGGCCGCGCGTTTGAAGCCTTGCGCGATAGCCCGATTGCCTCCGATTGCATGGGCGTCAGCGTCTACAAGTACAAGGTTCTGGCCTTCGTCACGAGTGCGGTGTTCGCAGGCCTTTCTGGCGTGCTGTTCACCTATTCGGACGTTTATCTCGCGCCCAACAATTTCAGCTTCGAAAAGTCGATCGAGTTTCTGCTCGCGGTCGCCTTGGGCGGTCGCAAATCGCGGCTCGGCCCCATTATTGGTGCAGCGGTTGTGGTCTATCTGCCCAACCTCTTGTCCGATATCGACCTCTTCCGAAATGTGGCTGGTGGCATTGCACTTGTGGCGGTTCTGGCCGCCGGTGCCCGCCTGATCAAGACACGCGATGACTGGCAGCGCATCGTCTTGCCGACCGTGCTCTGCGTCGGCTTCTTTGCCTTCGCGCTGACGCTGCAGAAGATCACCGATTATCGCGCCGCCATCTACGGCATGATGATCCTGTTCGTTGTGTATTACCTGCCCGATGGCATCGTCGGCTTCCTGCGCCAGGTCATCGGACAGGTGCGGCCCGAGTGGGTGCGTCGCCACGCGGTCATTGATGCGTCCGCCGATGCCTCGGCCGCCTGGTCGGCCAGCAAGCCAGAAGTCGCTGAAGGCGAGGCGCTTCTGGATGTCTCGCAGGTTGTCATGCAGTTTGGCGGCTTGCGCGCGCTCAACCAGGTTGATCTCAAGGTCATGCCCGGCACGGTGCACGGCCTCATCGGCCCCAACGGCTCGGGCAAAAGCACGATGATGAACGTGCTGACGGGCATCTACATTCCAACCTCGGGCGTGATCAAATTTGAAGGCCGTTCGCTGGAAGGTCTGAAGTCGCCGGAGATTGCGGAAGCTGGCATTGCCCGCACCTTCCAGAACGTGCAGCTCTTTGGCGAACTGACGCTGATTGAGAACGTGCTGGTCGGCCTGCACCACACCTACACGTCAAGCATCTTTGGTGTGGCCGCGCGCTTGCCGCTCGCCAAAAACGAGGAAGCCGCCGCACGGGTGCGTGCTGCCGGTCTCTTGAGCTTTGTTGGCCTTGATCAATTGGCAAATGAGGAAGCCCGCAACCTGCCCTACGGCAAGCAGCGGCTTCTGGAAATCGCCCGCGCGCTGGCGCTCGATCCCAAGCTCATCCTGCTTGACGAGCCCGCCGCCGGTCTGACAGCGCCCGACATCAAGGACCTGATGGCCATCATCCGCAAGATCAAGGATCACGGTATCACCGTCATCCTGATCGAGCATCACATGGATGTGGTGATGTCGATCTGTGATCAGGTGACAGTGCTCGACTTCGGCCAGAAGATTGCCGAAGGCAAGCCAGCGGCCGTGCAATCTGATCCGCGCGTCATCGAGGCCTATCTGGGCGGCGCTGCCGCAGAAGCAGCGTGAGGACATAGCCATGCTGAAAGTTGAAAATCTCGTTGCCGGATATGGCAAAGTTCAGGTTCTTCACGGCCTGTCCATCAATGTGGAAGACGGCCAGCTTGTGACGCTGATCGGCTCCAACGGTGCTGGCAAGACGACAACGCTGCGCGCCCTGTCAGGCATGATTGCGCCCGAAAGCGGTTCGATCACGCTGGGCGGCAAGGAAATCTCCGGGCTCGCCTCGCATCGCATCACGCGGCTGGGGCTTGCCCATTCACCGGAAGGCCGCCGCGTCTTCTCGACCCTGAGTGTCGAAGATAACCTGCTGCTTGGCGCATTTCCCCGCGTCACGGGGGCCCGACCCAAGGGCGACGTGCAGGCCGATCGCAACCGCATGTTCGATCTCTTTCCCCGCCTGTCAGAGCGTCGCACGCAGCTCGCGGGCACCTTGTCGGGTGGTGAACAGCAAATGCTCGCCATGGCGCGCGCGCTGATGCTGCAGCCGCAGGTGCTGCTGCTGGACGAGCCCTCCATGGGCCTCTCGCCGCGTTTGGTGGAAGAAGTGTTCTCGATCATCCGCCGCTTGAAGGACGCCAAGGTGACCATGCTGCTGGTTGAGCAATTTGCCGCCGCAGCGCTCGATGTGGCCGACTTCGGCTACGTGCTGGAAAATGGCCGCCTGTCGACATCAGGCCCGGCAGCGGAACTGAAAAACGACCCCGCGGTCCGGGCGGCTTATCTGGGCACGGCGCACTGACGCGCCGGCCGATTCCGCTTGAGCTTGGTATTGTTAAGGCTAGGCTGGTCCTGTTCCGGGACCAGCCTTTTTCATGTCCATCATATCTGCCGACATCCGTCCCCATCCCAAAACGCCTCGGCACGCGCGCTCAGGTGTCGTAGCGGATGTAGACATATTCCGGCGTCTGCGGCGTTCCGGGCAAGATTCCATCCTCCTTGTTGGGCTGCCAACAGATGACCTCCTCCATTTTTTTGGCGAGCGCGAAATCCAGTGCCGTGATGCCGTCGGCGTCATGGGTGTTCAGGGCCACTTCGACCCCCGTATAGGTCACGTGCAGCTCGGGATGATGCCAGGCGGCTTCTGCCAGGTGACCGATTGTGGTCACCAGCATCAGCGTGCTTTTCCAGCCAAACGTTCTGTAGGTCCGGCGAATGGCACCCGCCTCATGACGCCAATGGGGCAACGCCGTCAGGCGTTCGGCAATCTCGGCATCGGACAGCTTGATCGGCGGCATGGCACACACCTGGCGTTGCGAGCGGGTTGGGAAACGGCTCGGAGGACAACTTGACCGGCACTTTAGCCGATCCGGGCTGGTCGCAAGCTGAAGACGCCCTTCACGTCTTATTCAAGTTCGATGCCTTTCAGCCGGGTCAGGAAGATGTGTTGCGCGCGGTTTTTGCCGGCGAGGACGTGCTCGCCGTCATGCCCACCGGCAGCGGCAAATCCCTCTGCTATCAGCTGCCTGCGATGATCCGCCCGGGCCTGACACTTGTCGTTTCGCCGCTCATTGCCCTCATGCGCGATCAGGTCCTCCAGCTCGCGCGACGTGGCATCGAGGCGGAGGCTCTCCATTCCCTCAATTCGGCGCAGGAAAATGCCTGGATCATGTCACGGGTGCGCACCGGCAAAGTGAAGCTCCTCTACGTGGCGCCCGAGCGCATCGCCCTCCCCCAGGTGCAGGATACATTGCGCGCGGCTGGCACACGTTTTGTGGCGGTAGACGAGGCCCATTGTATCTCAAGCTGGGGACATGACTTCCGGCCGGATTATCTCGATCTGAATAGCGCGATGCGGGCGCTGGGCAGCCCGCAGGTGCTGGCCCTGACGGCAAGCGCCGATGGACCGACCCGGGCAGACATCGTCCGGCAATTGTTCGAGCGCAGGCCGCAGGTGATCGTCCGCTCGTTTGACCGGCCAAATCTGCGGCTCAATTTTGCGTTGAAGCGCCGGGCGCTGCAGCAAGTGACTCGATTTGTCGGCAAGCACCGGGGGGAGACCGGCCTGGTCTACGCCGCGACCCGCCGACGTACGGAGATGATCGCAAGCCTGCTGCGCGCCCGCGGGCATCATGCGCTGGCCTATCATGCGGGACTGGATGAGGCCGCCCGCAGTGCCGCGCAGGATGCGTTTCTAAATCGTGACGGCAGCGTGATCGTCGGCACCATCGCCTTCGGGCTTGGGATCGACCGGCCCGACGTGCGCTTTGTCTGCCACGCCGACATGCCGGGCAGTGTCGAGGCCTATTATCAGGAGATCGGCCGCGCCGGCCGTGATGGCAAGCCGGCCGACACGCTGACCCTGCACGGTCCTGAGGACGCCCTGCTGCGCCTGTCTCAAATCGCGCGGCATGATCGCGACCCTGATCACCAGTCAGTGGAGACGGCGCGCTTCAATACCTTTCAGGCGCTCTGCACGAGCGACGCGTGTCGCAACGTGGCCATGCTGGCCGCGCTTGGCGAGGCGGCCGAGCCCTGCGGCCAGTGCGACAATTGCCGCATGGGATGGCCACGCCGCGCGCTCGGCGCGCTCGCCCGCGCCCTGCCAGTCAGCCTCACGCGGTTCTGGACCGGTGGCGGATATGGCTTGCCGGACCCAGAGCCGACCGAGGCGCCCTGGCTTTTGCCCCAGGCCGCCATTCCAGTGCCCGCACCTGTCAAACTCAGTGTGGCGCAGCTTGAGCGTTTGAACGGCTTGAGAACAGCGCGCCGCGCCCGAGCCCAGACACTCCGCGTTGCGCCGTCAGCCCTCTGGCCGGAAGATGTGTTGCTGCAATTGGCGCAGGCTGCCCAGCTGGACACGCCAACCGTTTCAGCACTCACGGCTTGCCTGCCGAGGGCTGAAAGCGAAGCCTTGGCGGCAGCTCTCGCGAGCCTGAGGCATAAGGATCACGGCTGAACATATCGTCGAGGCAAGGTCTCTTGATTGCACAGTCAAAAAAATGAAGCCAAATGAGACGTGCGGACGTAAACCGGGCAGCATTGGGGCACAGGGCGCGTGCGAGCTGTCCAGATAGCCACTGATTTGCACTGCAAAGTTTCGTTGTTTCGCCACCTTTCGCCGCCCAAGTCAGAGCACGCATCATCTTGCGCCAGGTTGCAGTGGCGCTTCTCTCGAGGCCATCATGGAAGACGCCGCCCACATGAGTTCCGAGCCTGCCCGGTCTGAGACCGTGATGATGCCGCATGCCGATGTGCGTCGGATCATCATGGGCCTGATGCTTGGCATGCTGCTGGCCGCTCTCGACATGACCATCGTCGGGCCGACCCTGCCCACCATTGGCCACGAACTTGGCCGCTTCGATCTCCTGCCCTGGGTTGTCACGTCGTATTTGCTCGTCTCCACCGCCGTGACGCCGCTGTACGGCAAGCTTGCCGATATCCACGGCCGTCGCGTCATGCTGCTGCTGGCCCTCGGCCTCTTCATCATCGGTTCGATTGCCTGCGCGATCTCCCCCAACATGCTGACGCTGATCTTTGCGCGCGGCCTGCAGGGGCTCGGCGGCGGTGGCATCATGTCCCTGACGCAGACCATCATTGGGGATATTGTCGCGCCGCGCGAGCGCGTCAAATATCAGGTTTACCTGGCGACCGTCTGGGTTGTGTCCAACATCGCTGGGCCGGTGCTTGGCGGCTACTTCGCGCAGCGCCTGCATTGGTCGATGATCTTCTGGATCAATCTGCCGATTGGCCTCGCCGCCTGGCTCATCACGTCGAAGCGGCTGAAAGCTATTCCGCGTCACGAGCGACCCCATAAGCTCGATCTGATCGGCGCGTTCCTGATGATGTCCGCGTCGACCATGCTGTTGATGGCGCTAAACTGGGGCGGCACCCACGCGCCCTGGTTGTCGCCGCTGATCCTCGGGCTCTTTGCAGGATCGCTGCTGCTGTTTGGCCTGCTGGTGGCGCGCTTATTGACCGCCGAAGAACCTTTGATCCCATTGACGGTTTTAAAAAACAAAGTGGTTTCGCGCGGCATGCTTGCGATGTTTTTCGCCATGGGCAGCTACGTGTCCATGACGATCTATGTGCCGATTTATCTGCAGGATGTGCTGGGTCTTGATATCGGCACGTCCGGTCTGGCCATGGTGCCTTTGATGATGGGCACAACGGTTGGCGCGATGATCGGCACGAAGTGTATGCCCTATTTCAAGCGCTATCTTCGCATTCCAGTCGTGTTCATGCTGCTATCGGCCTTGTCCTGCGTGCCCCTGGCACTTATGCCGGGCAACCTGACATTCGTGCAGGTCGAGATCCTTTTGTTTCTCGCCGCTGTGGGCATTGGCCCCGTATTTCCGCTGGTGAATGT
>CAIZGQ010000370.1 GCA_903932565.1 uncultured Hyphomicrobiales bacterium | reverse complement strand
CGATGACCGGCATCGTACACATCGTCTCGCTGTTTGCCATGCCGCGCCTTGCGCCCAAAGACGCGTTTTCGCGCGTATCCACAATCGCGCCCTTGTTCAAGATTTGGCCGGTGCCGTCTGCATCGCGCGATCAGCTTCCCTTCGAGGATCCGGCAACCGAGCTTGCGATTTGCCGCTATGACTTGCGCCAGGGGCCGCTGCACATGACGGGCACATTGCAGCCTGATAGCCTCATGCTGTTCACGTTTTCGGCGCGCTATGGGCAGATCTTTTATTCAATGACGGATCGTGGCGCGTCGCGCGGTCGGCTCGACGTGCTGGTTCTGACGCAGGCGCAGCTTGATTCCATCGAGACTGCCGAAAGTGGCGATGAGCTGCCGGCCGAATTGCGGATTGTTGCCCCGACAAATGAGGGCTTTGTGCTGGTGCGTACGCTGGCGGAGCAGCAAGGCGACGTGCCTGAAGCGCGAAGGCGTGTGACGTCAATCGGATGTGCGTTGGGCAAGACCCCCAACAGCTGACGTTCACATTTCAATCGGTCAGGCGCTTTTGCGGGTGCGACGACGTGGAGCAGGGGTCGGCTTTGCCGGTGTCGGATCGACCGTGCTGGCGGTGACTGCGCCGGCGCCATCCGCATCGCGCACGTATTGCACGCCCAGGAAAAAAAGGATCTCAGCACTTTGGGTCGGGATGCTGTCCCGGTCCCGGCGTTTGTCGGATGCGCCACGGCATCCTGGAAAAGCAATAATCTCAGCCATCTCTTCGCACTCTCCGGTGGGGACCGGTCCGGCAAAGCCGACGCGACACAGGTCACGGCGTTGATTACGAATCGCCAAGGTTAATAGGGCGTCAACATCTTCGGGTTAAGCCTTGTTCATCTCTCATTTTTCCGTGGTCCTATGCAAAAGCGCAACAATCTTCCCCCGGCACTCCAAGGTCTGGCGGCGCTGAACCTCCATGACAGTCTCGATATGCGACCTGTTTTGCTGCGGGTCATGACGGACCTGTTCGCCGCCAGTGCGGCACCGCGCGAGGAGGATTGCGCGGAGTTTGCCGAGATGGCGATCTCCATGCTGGGCGACGTGGACGCCACGACATTGGCAGCCGTTGCACGCACTTTGTCGACGACGCGCTTTGCCCCCGCTGCGCTGGTGGATCGACTGTTGCTGCTGGGCGGCGACGCAGCCGAGACTTTGCTGTCACAGCAGGCCGACATGTCGCCCGAGCGTCTGACCGCGCTGGTGGAGGAGGGGCCGCTATCGCTGGTGTCGCTCATTGCACAGCGAAATGATCTCGACGCTGCAACGGTGCGATGCCTGGTGGAGCGGCCCGAGCAGGAGATCCTGCTGGCTTTGTTGAAGAACGAAACGGTCACCTTTGATCGCCGGACAATCTCCGCCCTGATCCCACGCGCCCGCCGTGATGCGGAGCTGGCGCGCATGGTGGCTGCAAAGGCCCCAAGTGCGGAAGACGCGGCACCCCTGTTCCTGTTCTGTGAACCAACGGTTCGTGCTGAAATCCTGCGCCGCGCAAGGGTCGCCGATGTGCTCGCCTCGCGCCGCGACGATGGCTTTTCGGTCGATGATCAAACAGCGCGACGGATTGAATCGCTTGCCCTCAGTGGGGACCGTGTGGGCCTGCGCAATTATCTCGCACAGGCGACGATGTTTGCGCCGGATGAAATCGAACGGCTTTTGACGGATCCCACGGGCGAGGCGATTGCAGTTCTCTTTGCAGCCTTGGGCGTGACGGCACCGCTGGCTGGCCGCATTTTTCTGTTGGCGTCACTCTGCCCGCCGCTTTCCGTGCATGCGGTGCATGATCTTGTGTCGATTGTCGCAAGCCTGTCGCAGCGCGCGGCCCAGCGTCTTGTGTCCGCCATGTGCGGTGGCGCCATTGAACTGCGCCGCCCGACAAGCCACGCCACCTATCTGAGCCCGACAGCATCACCGACACCAAGCCGCGAGGCTGCAGTCGAT
>CAIZGQ010000369.1 GCA_903932565.1 uncultured Hyphomicrobiales bacterium | reverse complement strand
GAATAATCGACACCCGCAAGTTGATGTAGCGTTCCTGCCACACGGCGCGGCGCGGGCACAACTCCCAAGTGGAGAGCATTTCGGCGTTGATGATCGGGAGGTCTGGAGCCCCGGTCATGGCTTCTGGTTTGCCCAATCGTCAGTCGCGTTCGTCTGCGGCGCGGGAAACAAGTTGGGGCGACCGGGAGCAAGCGATGGTTGAGCACGCCGAGAAACTACGGGCGCAGCCGTACCAGCAGCAACCGCGTATTTATTGGTCCTCGGAGCGAGAGCCTTACGAACGGCTTTGTTGGCAACTGAGGATTCGGGAAACAGTGCTGGCATGATTCCGCCAGCCGCCATACCGACGTGCCCACCACTCGACATATACTCATGCACTCGCAGGTTGTCGAAAAACGTCTTGGCATCTAGGTTCGCCAGTTTATTTTTCCTGCCGCCGAGTTGGTCTTTGATGTTGTACAGCGCCGATTCCGTGCGTTTCAGGTCGCGGAAATAATTGGGCGCAACCTGTCCTACATACTTCTGTTCCAGCGCATCGTACACAAGGTTCTTGGTCGAATCGTGGATAGCGGTATCGAGCACGATGTTGACGTTGGAACCCATTTTCGAGCCCTGAGTCGAGGGAAACTGCTTTTGGAAGTCTCCAATGCGGTCACGCGCCCTCATGCGCTGGATGTTCAAGTCGCCGTAGTTGTGTGGCTGCTCAAACAGCACGGCGCGAGTTTCCAGCTTGTTGTTCCACTCCAAATCTTCCGGGAGAATCGGGTTCAGAATCTTGTAGCTGCGAATCTCCTTCGCTACTGCATCTGGCATTACTTGGTCACGAGCAATCGTTGAAAACTTGTTGTTGAAGTCTTTTTCCAGAACCCCGAAGGTGTCTTGGACGTGCGTGTTCAAGTCCCGCACCGTCATCTTGTCGAACGGAACTTTGGGCGGAGTTTTATTCAACTCCGGCAGTGCGACCGAAAACTCTTTCGGAAACTCAATCGCCTTGCCCTCAGTCGCTCCCGCAGCCTTCGTCAGCAGATTGGCCGCTTTCGCGTTCGAAGGCAAACGTTTCGGAAGGAATTTCTTGAGCAAACTCCCCGCAAGTAACGTCTCTGCCGGAATGCCAATCAAGTCTGCTACCGCCGCGCCTTGATCGCCAGAGGCCACGTGCGCGCGCGCCGCCGCGGGGTCGCCACCAATCGCTGCATCTACCGCTCCGCCGACTCTCTCCAACGGAGTATGGGGCGCGGTGATAACCGATTGCCCAGGCTGCGGCCTGCCTGCCAACTCTCGCATTGGAGTGGCTACGGTTTCATAAAGTCCGTGCAGCAATCCCTTCGCGCCTTCCTGAGCGGGAACAAATGGACCGGTAACGATTCCGGCAAGACCCTTTCCCATCGCCACATTCTGCTTGCCAAGTTCTCCCAAGAAACCTTCTTTTTGGGGAGCGGGCGGAGTGGCGCTGGACGCGGAAGCACCAACCGTTTGCCAGTCAGTCGGCTCTACGGCCTGCCAATCGTTCGGTTCTACTGGTTGGGGGGCTGGCCGGGTTGCCATGTCGTTCCTCCGTCAGTCGAGTAGCGATACTTTCCAGTAGTCGGGGAATGTTGCACAATCGGCTTGGTGGATTTAGGAGCCGGAGTATTACCACCCTGCGGCCTAACCGACTCTTTCAGCTTCATCAATTTCTGATACTGCTCGTGATAGTACGACTTTTCAGGCAACACGTTCTCGGAAATACCCTTGCCGCCACTCCAGACTTCTTCGGCAAGACGTGAGAGCTTATCGTAGAACGTGAACGAATCAAAAGCGGAGATGCCAGGGATCGGGACTTCGCGCTCAAGCGACTGTGCAGAGAACTTCGCCGCCGAGCCTTTGGTGATAGCTCGCAGTCCGATGATGGCGCCGTAGGCGTCCATTTCCGCGTTCAAAAGTTCCTGCTCCCGCGGTTGCAGCTTGGACATCGCATCCGCCGTTGCCTGCGACTGCGCGGAGGCGAGAGCCTGCGGCAATCCACCAGAGGTCGTAATCAGCGTCCACAGGCCACCGCTCTTCGTCGCTTCCACCGAGGCCATGTCCTGAAT
>CAIZGQ010000368.1 GCA_903932565.1 uncultured Hyphomicrobiales bacterium | reverse complement strand
TGCTGAGTGAGGAGGGCGAGCGCCGCCTCTCCGTTATCGCCGAACTGCAAATCCGGGAATTGTCCGAACATCGGCAGACCTTCTCCCGCATGATTGACATGCTGCCAATGCCCGCCTCAGTTTCAGCCTGACGGGCCCTTAACAAACGGGTATGCCGCGAGAGGTTGCGACACGCTCTAACGTGACACTGCTGCGGCTTGATTTCACGTGCACCGTTGCCGACATCTGAGGGCCCGCATTGGTCGTGCCTTTGGAGATGCTCGCAGCATGTCGCCACCTGAGAATTCAGGAGCCGGAAACGCCGTCGATGGGCCGGCGGTCATACCGGGCGTGCCACCTGCGCGCCCGCCGGATGACGCCTCCATCGCTGCACTCGCAGAGCTTCTGCGCCAGTCTGAGCGGATCGTCGCGTTCACGGGCGCAGGTATTTCGACGGAATCGGGTGTGCCGGATTTCCGGACGCCGGGCAGTCCGTGGATGCAGCACCGACCGATCGACTTTGCGGACTTCCTCGCCAGCGCGGAGGCCCGTGCCGAGGCTTGGCGGCGCAAATTCGTGATGGATGACATTTACGCTGGCGCGCAACCCTCGCGTGGGCATCTCGCGCTGAAGGCGCTGGCGGATCGCGGCAAGCTCAAGGCCCTCATCACCCAAAACATCGACGGTCTTCATGCGGCCTCGGGTATTCCAGCGCACCAAATCATGGAGCTGCACGGCAACGGTACCTACGCCCATTGCCTGAGCTGTTCTGAGCCTTACGCGCTCGCCACAGTTCGACATTCCTTTGAAATGACAGGCGAGGCACCGATGTGCGCGTGCGGCGGCTTCATCAAATCCGCAACGGTTTCATTCGGTCAGGCGGTCCCGCCGCTCGTTCTCAAACGTGCGCTAAGTGAATCAAAAGATTGCGATTTGTTCGTCGTCATCGGATCGTCGCTGGTTGTTCGTCCAGCATCGGCCTTGCCGCAAATTGCCCATGAGTCCGGTGCGACTCTTGCGATTCTGAATCGCGAACCAACGCCGCTCGACAAGCTCGCGCGATTGAATTTGCGTGCTGACATAGGGGCGCTTCTTGAGCCTGCAGTTCGCCTCGCATTCTCTGGCTGACCCCAAGCTTGCACTCATCCACAGTCTGGATGCAGAAACGGCTTTAAAGTGTCGAATCGAATGTTATGTTGATTCGGCTGATTCACCCGCCGATTCGAAGTGATTCGATTTTCAAGATTCGACGAGAGCAGTCAGCGGATCTTTGTCGCTTGATTTTGCTGATGTTGTTTTAGGAGCCATTCCGTTGGGCAGTAAAGAGAACCTGATGGACGACATCCGAAGTGACCTTGGCCAGACGGCTGATTTTGATCAGCCTGTTGATCTGATTGAAGTCGCCGGTGCGATCAAGTGGTTCGATGTTGCCAAGGGTTTTGGTTTTATTGTTCCCGACGACGGCGGCCCTGATATTCTCTTGCACGTCACTGTTTTGCGCCGCGACGGCTTCCTGCTGGCACCTGAGGGTGCGCGCGTGGTGTGTGAAGCACAGAAGCGCGTAAAAGGCCTGCAGGTCTTCCGTGTCATCTCACTCGATGAATCGACCGCAACACATCCATCGCAATTGCAGGCGCCGCGCACACATGTGCAGGTTGTGCCAACCAGCGGGTTCGAAATCGCCATTGTGAAATGGTTCAATCGGATCAAGGGGTTTGGCTTCCTGACGCGTGGCGAAGGAACGGAAGACATTTTCGTTCACATGGAGACGCTGCGCCGTTATGGACTGACCGAGCTTAAACCCGGTGACGGGCTTTTGGTGCGGTTTGGCAACGGGTCCAAGGGCCTGATGGCCTCGGAAGTGCGCCCCCTTGAGACAACGCTCCCCAGCGCTCACTGACGACACTGTCCCATCGCCGCGCGTGTGATGTCCGCGGGCTATAGGTGGCTGCGTTGCCCTATCCGTCGTAAATTTGGAATTTGCTTGGCGCGATCACCAGCCTCTGGCAAAGGATTGGGGTCACTCAACGCGCCGAGGAACCATGCGTCCCACTCACCTCCGCACAGCACTTGTCCTGTTGGCTTTTGGACTGGATGTCACGTCCGCGCCCATCGGTCTGCACGTCAGGCCCGGTGTCGCCGGGGCACAGACGGCACCGGCCGTCAGCGCAACCGAGCCGCTTGATATTGCGACCAAGGCCGGCGTGCGGCATTTTTCGGTGGAAGTTATGCGCACGGATGCCGACCGGGAAAAAGGCTTGATGTTTCGGCGCTTTCTTCCAGAAGACCGTGGCATGCTGTTCGACTTCAAAACGGAACAAGCCGTCCTCATGTGGATGAAAAACACATATCTGCCACTCGATATGATCTTCATGCGGCGCGATGGCACCATCAGTCACATCGCGGAAAATGCAGAGCCGCTGTCGGAGCGGATCATTCCGTCCAATGGCCCGGCTTTCGCTGTGCTGGAAGTCAATGCGGGGACGGCCAAGCGCCTTGGTCTTGCGGTTGGCGATAAGGTCAGTCATCCGCTGTTTGCAAAATAGACAAGCGGTCAGGCCTAAAACCTATCTTGCAATCAGTGTCAGGCAAGTGATGTCATCGGATTGCGGCGTTCCTGCTGCAAAGGTTGTCACAGCTTGGGCGATCTCTTGAGACCAGTCCTGCGCAGTCTTCAATTCGATCTTTTGCCGACGGGTCTTTTTGCGGTTTTGTACGCTCAGCACGGCACTCAGACGCGCCTCGCCAAACTCCTCGTTGCCTGGACCAAAGGCCTCTGTCACGCCGTCGGTGTAGAGCAGAAGCAAGTCGCCGGGGCTTAGTGTTTCGTGCTGCAGCTTCACGCGCAGATTGCCAAACACGCCAACCGGCATGCCGCCCGCCGTTAATTGCGTGACGCTGCCATCGGCGCGTCGCAGCAGCGGTGGGTTATGGCCGCAGCTGCAATAGTCCAGGGCGCCTGTGCGCGGGTCGAAGGTCGCATAAAACAGCGTGGCAAAAAGCTCGGTGGCATTCTCATTGACCAACGCGTGGTTGGCTTTTGAAATCGCAACAGCAAGATCAGGCTCAGCTTTGATGTGAATGCGCAGCAGGGTTTTGCTGATGCCCATAAAGAGCGCTGCCGGCATGCCTTTGCCGCAGACATCCCCCACGCCGACCGTGAAGCGTCCGTCATCAAGCTCAATGAAATCGTAGAAGTCGCCACCAACTTCGCGCGCCGGGGTCATCATGGCCCAGACATCCGCATCCGCGCGTTGCGCAATGTCAGCGGGCTTTGGCAGGAGCGCCTGCTGAATGAGGGCGGCGCTCGCCATCTCGTCCTCACGCTGGCGACGCAGGATGATTTGCTCCGCCATGCGGCTGAAGGTCTGACCAAATTCAGCAAGCTCGGGCACGGGATTGCGGAGATCTTCCAAAATCTTGGGATCAAACGCGCGTTGCTCAAGGGCTGCCAACGCATGGGTGTAAAGACTGATCGCCGAATTGACGTTGCGGATGCGCACGCCAAGCTGGCTGATCACGTGCAGGGTCAGCGCAGGTGTTTCCTGCGCCGTTGCGCGCAGCAGGGCCTGATCAATTCGCAGCGCAGTGACATCCCCCATGGCCCGCACGGACGCCGTCCGGGCAAGGCTGGCGAGGGCTGCAATCTCACCAATCAGGCAGGGGGCCAGCATGCGGGCGACGACAACGGTGCCGTAGGCACTGTCAAACGCCACCTGCACCTCGCCTGACACCACAAGCATGGCGTAATCATTATCGCCGCCCTGGGCGATGAGCACATCGTCACGCTCGAAGGTTTGGAGTTCCGCGCCCGCACACAGCCGCGCCAGCATATCGGGCGAAATACTGGATAGGCCCGCCTGGGCTTTGATGGCAGCGGCGATTTGGGGATT
>CAIZGQ010000367.1 GCA_903932565.1 uncultured Hyphomicrobiales bacterium | reverse complement strand
CTGACCGTCCTCATCAAACTCCTGGCCGCGACTGGTGAGCGGGACGCTCGCGAGCCCGAATAGATCAGCTTCGTCCCAAAGCGGCTCCTCATCGCCCGGCCAATCCCCGGCCTCTCGGAACAGCGGGCCATCATCCCGGGCGGTCCCAATCAACGGCTTCAGCGCCGAGATGACATCGTCCGCCCCGGTGCAAAACGTAGCCCCCTGGCGCAGCAGATCATTGGTGCCTTCGGCCCTCGGGTCGAGCGGCGATCCCGGAACGGCAAAGACCTCCCGCCCCTGCTCCAGCGCGAACCGCGCCGTGATCAGCGAACCCGAGCGACGCGCGGCCTCGACCACCACCGTGCCCAAGGAAAGGCCCGCCACAATTCGATTTCGGCGCGGAAAGTCTCGTCCGCGCGGCTCCCATGTGAACGGCATTTCCGAGAGCAGCACGCCGCTCTCGGCAATCTCGTCGGCCAAGGCGATGTGGTCAGAGGGATAGATGCGATCAAACCCGCCCGCGAGAACCGCAATCGTGCCGGTCGAAAGGCTGGCGCGATGGGCGCGCGCATCGATGCCGCGGGCCAAACCGGAGACCACGACGTGGCCGGCAGCGCCCAGCTCCCGGGCCAAGGTATCGGCAAAGGAGAGGCCGCTGGCCGAGGCATTTCGGGATCCGACAATCGCCACACCCGGCTTTTGAAGGAGCTGAAGCTGGCCCCTAACGCACACCAGCGGCGGCGGGGAATCAATGGAGCGCAAAAGCGCTGGGTAACTGGCCTCCCCCAAAGCGACCAATTGCGCGCCGGCCTTGAGGATTTGCGCCATTTCCTGTTCGCATGCATCGCGCGGCGCGATTTTGATGCGTCGCCCCGTCTTTTGAGCGGCAAAATCCGGCAGGCCAGCAAGGGCGGCCCCCGCACCGCCGAAATGATTGATGAGAGCGCGGAATGTTCGTGGTCCGATATTTTCAGACCGTATCAATTGAAGCCAATCGAGGCGTTGCGCATCACTCAGATGCGCGAAGGACCCTGGTTGCGCCGCTGGCGCGCCGTCTGGGTTCATCCCTTTTGCCCGATTTTCCCTTCTGTTCCTGCGCGCAGACGCTTGATGTTGTCCGAATGTTTCCACCAGAGCAAGGCCGCCAAAAGAGCCATGAGGGCTGCGGCTTCAAATTGGCCAAACGCGACAAACGCGAACGGCACGACCGCAGACGCTGCCAGCGCCGAGGCGGAGGAGTATTTGGTGAAATAGGCGACGCCCAACCAGACGACGGCAAAGATCAGCGCAATGGGCCACGCCAAACCGAGCGTACACCCCAAAAAGGTCGCGACACCCTTGCCGCCTTTAAAGTTCAGCCAGACCGGAAAGAGGTGGCCGAGAAATGCGCCGAGCGCTGCGGCAAGTGCAGCATCGCGCCCCAGAATCCCAAACGCCACAACAGCCAGCGTGCCTTTCAGCGCATCGAGCAGCAGGGTCGCCGCCGCCAAATCCTTGCGACCGGTGCGCAGCACATTGGTTGCGCCGATATTGCCTGAGCCGATGGAGCGCACGTCCCCCATGCCCGCGAGCCTGGTGATGAGAAGGCCAAAGGGAATGGCTCCGAGCATGTAGCCGCCCGCAACGGCGATCAGCATGAAGGCGAGATAGGAGATCAAAGTGCGCCTCGTCTTGAAATCATTGAAACACGACCACGCCCGCGACCATGGTCAGCTTCACCCGACCACTCATGCGCGCGCCATCGAATGGCGTGTTGTGACAGCGCGAGCGCATGGTCGAGGGGTCGGCGACCCATGGCTCGTCCGGGTCAAAGCGGATGAGATCGGCGGGTGCGCCAACGCTCAAGCGGCCTTGCGGCAGGTGCAGCAAATCAGCCGGACCATTTGTCATCGCGCCCAGCAGACGCAGCAGCGACACGTCGCCCGAATGGACAAGCCGGAGACCCGCCGCAAGCATTGTCTCAAGCCCCGTTGCGCCAAACTCGGCCTCAGCAAACGGCAATCGTTTGCCCTCAACGTCCTGCGGATCATGATCCGAGACGATCACGTCGATGAGGCCGGAGG
>CAIZGQ010000366.1 GCA_903932565.1 uncultured Hyphomicrobiales bacterium | reverse complement strand
TATTTTATTACAGTGTCTTTATTAGCACCACATAACTTACATAGCTGGTTCTACAAAAGACTTGAATAGAAAAATTGTTGAAAAAAAGATATTATAATTTTTATTATTGCTTTGTGACGTTTTTTTTATTTGAGTTTCACATAGCAAGAAGTCAATGAAGCCAAGAATTTCTTTTGAGCACAATTCGAAATGACAAACGAGCGCAATCAATTGCTGGATAAAATCCGCAATCAGAAAATGTCCAGGTCTGCCCATGCCTATGTCCGTGGCAACACAGCAAGATTTTATGAATGGCTGGAAACACTGAAAGTTGGGACGCTACCTGAAGGTCCGCCCATCTGGATTTGCGGCGATTGCCATGTTGGCAACCTTGGCCCCGTGGCAAACTCCCGCGAACAGATTGAAATCCAGATTCGCGATCTCGACCAAACGGTGATCGGAAATCCCGCCCATGACCTGATCCGGCTTGCGCTGTCGTTGGCATCTGCCGCGCGCGGCTCCAATCTGCCAGGTGTCATCACAACAAAAATGCTCGAAGAAATCCTTGTTGGCTACGAGTTGGCGTTCCAGCCAGACTTTGATGCCGAGATTGATACGGATCAGCCCCGCTCCATACGCAACGTCACGAGAGCAGCCAATGGCGCATCCTGGCGTACTCTTGCCACCGAACGCATCAAGGACCCAAAACCAACTATTCCGTTGGGCAAAAAATTCTGGCCTATTTCCGAAGCCGAAAATGCAAGTCTTCGACACTTGTTTGAAAGCGAAGGCATGCACGAACTCGCAACCATGGCTCACTCACGCGAGACCACATCAACCGTAAAGCTCGTGGACGCGGCCTATTGGGTCAAAGGCTGCAGCTCACTGGGTCGGATGCGTTATGCCGTGTTGCTCGAGGTACGCGGGAGACAAAGCAACGACATCGATTATTGCCTGATGGATATCAAGGAAGCGGTGAAAGCAGCAGCGCCCCGGGCCGACGGCGCAAAGATGCCAACAGATCAGGGCGAGCGTGTTGTTGAAGGTGCGCGGCATTTATCGCCGTTTCTTGGTAAGCGCATGACATCAGTCAAGATCGCAAACAAATCGGCGTTCGTGAGAGAACTTATGCCGCAAGACCTGAAAATTGAAATCGAAAGCCTGACAGAAACACAGGCCTTGAAAGTCGCCCATTACCTCGGGGCTATCGTTGGCAAAGCGCACAGCCGGCAAATGGATCACCACACGCGAACTCGCTGGCAACAGGAATTGAAACGCACGCAATCGGCAACCCTCGCCGCACCCGCCTGGATGTGGAACAGCACGGTTGAACTCCTCGTGGAACACGAGCGAGCCTATCTTGAACATTGTCGGCGCTACATGGCCGACAATTGCTGATGGCGCAGGACGAGCCTCCCGCTTTCCACAGACGCTAAAACGTGCCGCGGTGAGGCACGGGGCACTGGATGGCGCGGGACGATGCGCTTGCTCCAATGCCCCATGCGAAGGCCCGGTGCTTCCATTCGCGCACCGCCTGCCTGAATTATGAACACTGACGATTATTGACATTCATCACTCATCACATATCCTCCGGTCATCAAGATCGGAGACGAGCAATGGGCCATGTTCCCCCACCCAAAGCCGAGCAGGCCAACAAAACTCTGAAAACAAATCTTTTTCTGGTCCTTTTGTCGGCGCTGGCGCTGGCGGGCTGTGAGGAGAAAGCCGCCCCGGTGGGGGCCGACACGCGGCCCGTCCTGGTCATTCCGGTTCACTACGAGCGCCTTGTGCCAGATCGCAGCCTCGTGGGTGTGATCAAACCAAGCGTAGAGGCGGACCTTGGATTTCGCGTCGCTGGCAAAATTGACCGCCGCCTCGTGGACGTTGGACATCACGTCACGGCGGGCCAGGCGCTGGCGACGCTCGATCCACTCGACCTCAAAATACAGACAGAACAAGCCGAGGCGGAACTGCGCGCCTCGGTCAGCGTGCTCGCTCAGGCAGCTGCCGCGGAAAAGCGCACCGTGGAATTGCACGCCAAGGGCTGGACCACCAATGCACAAGTGGAACAGGCCCGCGCCACGGGGGAAGAAAGCCGAGCCCGCTTCGAGCGCGCCCAACGCGCACTCGATCTTGCCCGCAACGCGTTGTCTTATGCGTCGCTCCTTGCGGATGCCGACGGCATCGTCACAGCCACCAATATCGAGCCCGGCCAGGTTGTTGCGGCAGGACAATCTGCGATCCGCGTGGCCCACAGCGACGAAAAAGACGTCGTTGTTTCCCTGCCGGAAACACTGGTGGAGCGGGCCCGAAAAAACGGGGCCGACACCGCTGTCAAAGTCTCGCTGTGGTCGGCACCCGGCAAAATCTATACAGCGCGCTTGCGGGAACTATCACCCGCCGCCGATCCCGCCACACGCACATATCTCGCCAAGTTTGCTCTGCTTGATGGCGGGCCTGACGTGCTGCTTGGCATGACAGCAAGTGTGATCCTGTCGGATACGTCGGCAAAAGCTGTGACCCGCGTGCCGTTGTCAGCCCTGTTCAACCAGGGGTCCGGGCCAGCGCTTTATACGGTTGATGTGGGCTCTGGTGCCCTCACGCTGAAACCGATCGTCGTCGAGCGGTATGAAACGGATAGCGTGCTTGTGGCCTCGGGCGTGGAGGAAGGTGAAAGCGTTGTCACGCTTGGCGTGCAAAAGCTCGATCCGCACCAAAAAGTCCATGTGGTGTCTTCACTTTCATTTTAAGTGCAGCGCGGCGGAAATCCTTTTTCGGCCTTCTGGTTCAACAACCTTTCTTGTGGCGGAGTGATCATGCGCCGGTTCAATTTGTCAGCCTGGGCCGTCGCGCATCCAGCGCTGATGTTGTTTTTCATCATCGCATTGATGCTGGGGGGCTTCATGTCCTACCGCAGCATCGGCCGGGCGGAAGACCCTTCCTTCACCATCAAGGTGGTCGTCGTCACCGCCATCTGGCCCGGGGCAACAGCCGCTGACATGCAGGCGCAGGTGGCCGACCCCATTGAAAAGAAGCTGCAGGAGCTGCCCTACTTCAACAAAGTGACTACCTATACAAAGCCCGCTTCAACCGCGATGCAGGTGGAGTTCAAGGATTCAACACCGGCCAGGGAAATCCCGCAGCTGTTTTATCAGTTGCGCAAAAAGCTGTCGGATTTGAAACCAGATCTACCCGCCACGCTGATGGGCCCCAACATCAATGATGAATATGGCGATGTTGATTCCATTCTCTACATGCTGACCGCCGATGGCGCCGATTTTGCGCAGATGAAGAAAGTTGTCGAAGGTTTGCGGCAACATCTTCTAAAAGTGCCGGATGTGACAAAGGTCAATGTTTATGGCGCGCAGGATGAGAAAATATACGTTGAGTTCTCCAACGCCAAACTCGCCACCCTCGGGATCACGCCAGACACACTTCTGTCGTCTCTGGCAAAGCAGAATTCTGTAGTATCGGTCGGGATCGTTGAATCATCCGCACAACGTGTGCCCCTGCGCGTCACCGGCGCACTCAATTCCGTCGCGTCCGTTGCCGAAACGCCTGTTGAATCGGGTGGGCGCATCTTTAGGCTTGGCGATATCGCAACCATCACACATGGCTATGTTGACCCGCAAACATATCTCGCCCGCCAGCGCGGCAAACCGGCGGTCGGCGTTGGAATTGTCATCGCCAAAGGGGCCAATATTCTCGATGTGGGGGCGGCCGTGGACAAGGCGACGCTCGCCTTCATGGGGAGTGTTCCGCAGGGCTTCAACCTGGAGCAGATTGCGGATCAGCCTAAAGTTGTCGAAGTGGCCGTGGGCGAATTTCTGCGCTCCTTTGTGGAAGCACTGGTCATCGTGCTGGCTGTGAGCTTTCTCGCCCTGGGCTGGCGCACCGGCATTGTGGTCGCCCTGTCAGTGCCCTTGGTGCTTGGCATCGTTTTCATCGTGATGAACGCGATGGGTATGGACCTGCATCGTATCACGCTGGGGGCACTGATCATCGCGCTTGGCCTTCTGGTCGATGACGCAATCATCGCGGTCGAGATGATGGTTGTGAAAATGGAACAGGGATGGAGCCGCGTGGCTGCTGCTTCGTTTGCATGGGAGTCGACAGCGTTCCCCATGCTCACCGGCACGCTTGTGACACTCACCGGCTTCATGCCCATCGGCTTCGCCAATTCCGCGGTTGGCGAATACACCGGCGGCATTTTCTGGGTTGTCGGTATCGCACTTGTCGCATCCTGGTTTGTCGCTGTTACCTTGACGCCCTATATCGGCGTCAAACTGTTGCCAAACTTCAAGCCACAGGCAGCCGGCCACGCGCATGATATTTACGAAACGCGGCCATATCGGGCGCTTCGCAGCGTTGTGCAATGGTGCGTTGATCACCGCGGCAAAGTCGTGCTCGCCACTCTTGGCATCTTCGCACTCGCCATCGTGGGCTTTGGCCGCGTTCAGCAGCAGTTCTTTCCATTAT
>CAIZGQ010000365.1 GCA_903932565.1 uncultured Hyphomicrobiales bacterium | reverse complement strand
GTGGTGAGCACCGACACGCTGGGCCTGCCCGTTATGATCGGCTGCCTGACAGCCGTCATCGTAGGTGGGCGCAGCCAGGTCGGCGGGGTGCTGGCTGGCGCAATTCTGGTGACGGAATTGCCGGAATGGTTTCGCGGGCTGCACGATTGGTATTTGCTGGCCTATGGCGTCATTCTTCTTGCCGTTGTCATTGCGGCCCCATCGGGACTCGCAGGCGCAATCGCGGCTCTCCTTTCGAAGTTAACTCCGCCGCGACACAGCGATCCCATCGTGCCGTTAGCTCTCCCAATCCGCGAACGATTGGACGCCGGGCCCTTGCTGCAGGTCGAGGGACTGTCGAAGCGCTTCGGCGGCGTCTCGGCAGTTGACGATGTTTCGCTGACGCTCAAACCGGCGACATCCACCGGATTGATTGGCCCCAACGGATCAGGCAAGACGACACTGGTCAATCTGATCACCGGGTTCTACCAGCCGGATCTGGGCCGCGTCAGCATGCGCGGGCACGACATCACCGGGCTCGCGTCGCATGTCATCGCACGCGCTGGCATTGGCCGAACATTTCAAACTGCAGCCCTGGTGGACGACATGTCCGCGCTGGAAGCTGTGGCGATTGCGCGCGTGGGCCAAAACGCCGGCGCCTTTCGCACATTGTCCGCAAGCTGGCGCAATCATCGCCTTGCCCTGGCCTATCGCGAGGCCGCCGATCTCCTTGCCCGCATGGGTGCGCTGGAGGCTGCCGACGCGATGTGTGGCACCCTCCCCTACGGGATGCGCCGCCGCGTCGAGATTGCTCGCGCGCTCGCGCTGCAACCCAGCCTGTTGCTGTTGGATGAGCCAGCTGCCGGCCTGAATGAGACCGAGCAGGCAGACCTTTCCAAGCGGCTGCGTCAGCTGACAGGCGATGGCATCGCACTGCTTGTGATCGAACATAACATGGCGTTTCTGGCCCCTCTTGTGGATCATATGATCTGTCTCGACCGTGGGCGTGTCATTGCAGAAGGCACACCGGCCGAGGTGCAACGTGCCCCACGCGTGGTGGAGGCCTATCTGGGCCGCGCAGCACGCCCTGAGGAAGCAGTCCTATGAGTGCGCTTCTCCTCGATGTTCGCAATCTTGTGGCGCAATATGGCGACGTGCCAGTCCTGCACGGCATTTCACTGCAGGTTTACACGGGTCAGGTCGTTGCGATCCTGGGTGCCAATGGCGCGGGAAAGACAACCCTGATGAAAGCCCTCATGGGCCTGATCGCTTCCAACAGGGGCAGCATCACATTTGGCGATGCTGGCATTGATCAGATGCGGCCCGATCGGCGCGCGCGTCTTGGCATGGGCTATTGCCCGGAAGGCCGCCGCACGTTTCCCGGCCTGAGCATTCTGGAAAATCTGCAGGTCGCCTGTTTTGAAAATGCCAGGGAACGCATGCGGCGGGTGGCTGGGATCTTTGAAATGTTCCCCGAGCTCAGCTCACGATCCGCAACACCGGCGTGGCAACTCAGCGGCGGACAACAGCAGATGCTCGCCATTGGCAGGAGCCTGATGGGCCAACCCAAACTGCTTCTTCTCGATGAGCCAAGCCTTGGATTGTCGCCACGCCTGACGGAGGAGGTCATGGACCGCATTCCTATCATTCGCGCCGCAGGAACGTCCGTGTTGCTGGCCGAGCAGAACGCCAGCAAAGCCCTGCAGGTCAGCGACACAGCCATTGTCCTGCGCACAGGGCATGTCATCAAAACCGGTCCCGCCGCAGACCTCGCCAAAAGCGATGATGTGCGCGCGGCATTTCTGGGCGCATGAGCATGGCAACACGCATCGCAGGCCGTCATGCTGTGGGACCGAATGGCGCGATTGCTGCCGGGCATCCGCTGGCAACACTCGCGGGACTGCGGGCGCTAGAAAACGGCGGATCAGCGCTCGACGCGTGCCTCTCCGCGGCTTTCGCGGC
>CAIZGQ010000364.1 GCA_903932565.1 uncultured Hyphomicrobiales bacterium | reverse complement strand
TGAAGCGCCACTTTTCCGGATCGCCCGGCGGTACAACGTCCGTGTGCCCGGCAAACATCAGACATGATGATTGCGTGCCAATGCGCGCGTAGAGGTTGGCGATGTCGGGTTGGCCGGATTCGGAAAAGGTCACGGTATCCACGGCGAATCCAGCAGATGCCAGAACGTGACCCAGAAGTGCGAGGGCACCCTCATCCTTTGGCGTCACCGATGCACAACGAATAAGATCGCGCGTTAACTCAACGACGTTTCGGCCTGGCATCACGAGAGCCTTTTTTCAAAGTCTGCGGTCCCAAAAGGCTTACGTCGCCTTGCGCAGATCAGATGGAGATCTCGGTATTGCCCGCCGATTTATCGGTTCGCAAGCCCAGCTCCCACACGCAGTAAGCTGTTGCCAGCAAAAAGAGCGCGTCCATCATCCAGGCCGCCCACACCGGCACACCATCTTCGCTGCGCGGGACAATCCAATGCACGGCACCTGCCAGGAGAGCCAGCAGCGGGATCAGCCCTGACAGTCCCGTGGAGAGGCCAAGTGCGCGAAAGCGCTTTGCTGACAGGTTGTAAAACGAAATCGCAACCAGCAGGACAAACACCGCGTAGGCCAGCAGATAGAAAAAAGCGCCCATGGCGATAGGATCAACCAGCGCACTGGTTTTTGTCAGTTCGCGATGGGTATAGGGCGAAACAACAAACCAGATCAGGGTTGCCACGAGCAGCGGCAGACCCAACGCCAGCGTCCCCTTCCACCAAGTTGGGCGGTCGATCGTGCCAGCGTCCGACTTGAACAGAAAGTTGAAACGGCTCTGGCTTTGCGGGTCCTGCATCAGTCCCTCAGAAGATCGTTGATGCCCGTCTTGGAGCGTGTCTGCGCATCGACCGTCTTGACGATGACGGCGCAGTAGAGCGACGGGCCCGGCGTGCCATCGGGCAACGGCTTGCCCGGAAGATTGCCCGACACGACGACGGAATAGGGCGGCACATACCCGACGTGAACAGCACCCGTGTTGCGGTCGATGATCTTGGTTGAGGAGCTGATGAAGACGCCCATGGCGAGCACAGCGCCTTCACCAACAATGACGCCTTCGACGACTTCGGACCGTGCGCCGATAAAGCAATTGTCTTCAATGATGGTGGGTCCGGCCTGCAAGGGCTCGAGCACGCCGCCAATGCCGACGCCGCCGGACAGATGCACGTTCTTGCCGATCTGGGCGCAGGACCCGACCGTTGCCCAGGTGTCGACCATGGTGCCC
Source organism: uncultured Hyphomicrobiales bacterium (assembly GCA_903932565.1). Classification (GTDB taxonomy): domain Bacteria; phylum Pseudomonadota; class Alphaproteobacteria; order Rhizobiales; family Beijerinckiaceae; genus Terripilifer. The sequence goes on along the minus strand of CAIZGQ010000364.1, from coordinate 436 downwards.
GTGTCAACGCGCGCACCCAAGTTGACAAAGGACGGCATCAGAATCACGCCCGGCGCGATATAGGCCGAGCGGCGAACGATGCAATTGGGCACAGAGCGAAAGCCTGCGGCGGTATGTTCAGCTGGTCCCCAGCCTTCAAACTTGGAGGGCACCTTGTCCCACCACGTCGATCCGCCCGGACCACCAGCAATTTCGCCCATGTCGTTCAGGCGGAACGACAACAGAACCGCCTTTTTCAACCATTGATTGACTTTCCACGACTCGCGCCCGATTGCGCCGGGCACTTTTTCAGCTACGCGCGCCTCGCCCTTGTCGAGCAGGTTGAGCGCATGCTCCACCGCATCGCGGACGTCGCCTTTGGTGCTCGCGCTGATGTTGGCGCGATCCTCAAAGGCGGCATTGATCGTGGTTTCGAGGGCGGTCAGGCTCATGTTGG
>CAIZGQ010000363.1 GCA_903932565.1 uncultured Hyphomicrobiales bacterium | reverse complement strand
CTGGACTTCTTCAAGAAGCACGTCGGCTGATGGGCGCGGGGCGGCGCTTGTCTCGGATTGCCATGCTGGTCATCTCCACCAGCCTCTTGCTTGGGGCGAGTCCTTTGTTGGCGCAGGACGCCGCAAAGGATCCGTCTGCCAAGGAAGCGCCTCCCGTTTCCACACCGATCACCCCCTCGGAAGAACCCTCACTGTTCGCATTCGGGGACAAAAACCCCGCCTGCGCGGAGTGGGGCGATACATGCCAAATCTGCCAGCGCGGGGCCGATGGGGCCGTCAGCTGCTCGACATCCGGCATCGCCTGCACGCCAGCCAAACTTGTGTGCTTGCGTCCGGTTGCTGTTAGCAAATCGCCGGCTGGCGCCACGCCTGTGCCCAAAGTTCCCGAACCTGCAAAACCAGAACCTGCAAAACCCGCAACGCCCGAGCCGATGTTCCCGGAAAGCTCAAGCCCTTACTAGGGGCTCGACAGCGTCAGGCTTGGGCGGGGATGCCGATGCGGCGAATTTCCCAATGGAGATCAAAGCCACTGGTTTCCAACACGCGGCGGCGGACCTCTTCGCCTAAGGCCTCGATATCAGCTGCGGTCGCCTGACCGCGGTTGATCAGGAAGTTGCAGTGCATCTCTGATACCTGCGCGTCGCCGACAATCAGTCCACGGCACCCGGCCTTGTCGATGAGTTGCCAGGCCTTGCCGCCGTCGGGATTTTTGAACGTCGAACCGCCGGTCTTCTCGCGGATGGGCTGGGAGGCCTCGCGCGCTGCCGTGATGCGATCCATCTCAGCTGTGATCGCCGAAGGATCGCCGGGGCGGCCCTGAAATACGGCTTGTGTGAAGATGATGTCGTCCGCCACCGACGAATGCCGGTAGCTGAAGCCCATGTCTGCATGGCTGAACGTGTGGATGCGGCCCTTTCGGTCGACTCCCGTCGCCTCAATCAGAACATCCGTCGTCTCGCCACCATGAGCGCCGGCATTCATGCGCAGCGCGCCGCCGATGGAGCCTGGAATTCCGCGTAGAAAGGCAAGTCCGTCAATGCCGGCCTCTGCCGCACTGCGCGCGACCTTCATGTCCGGCACCGCCGCGCCCGAGCGCACCTGTCCGCCTTTTTCGATTGCCACCTCGCCAAATCCGCGCCCACCGAGCCGGATGACGATACCCGGAACGCCGCCGTCGCGGACGATCAGGTTTGAGCCAAAGCCGATCACAGTGATTGGCATCTCGGCGGGAACATGGCCCAGGACATAGGCGAGATCATCTGTATCGGCCGGTGAAAACAAAACCTGGGCCACGCCGCCGACGCGAAACCACGTGTAGGGGGCGAGCGGTTGATTGGCAGCAAGCCGGCCGCGCAGATCGGGTAGGGCGGCGCTCAGCTGCGGCAGAAGGTCAGGAAAGCTCATCTGGGCTCACGCATCATGCGGGGTGCAGAGCCCCCTGGATGCCGCAGTCCCTATCATGGGGTCAGGCGGCGGCCAAACCTGCAATCAGGTTCGTTGTGTCGCTGTCATCATTGCGGGCAAGTTCATCCGCGATGGCTTTGGCTGACATCGGGCGTCCGAGCAGGAACCCCTGCACCTCATCGACGCGGTTGGCGATCAGGCAAGCGAGCTGCGCGTTGGTCTCGACACCTTCGCCGGTGAGCTTGATGCCAAGATCGCGCGCCAATCCGCACACCGAGCGCAACAGCACGGCGGAGGCTGGGATATGGGGTGCGCGCTCGACAAAGCTGCGGTCGATCTTGAGCCGGTCGAGGGGCAGGCGCGTCAGATAGGTGAGCGAGGAATAACCAGTCCCAAAATCATCCAAGGCCACCTGAACACCAAGCTCGCGGATCGAGCTCAACACTTCGATGGCGGCATCCATGTCCGAGATGAACGAGGATTCCGTGATCTCGATTTCAACGCGGCAGGGATCGATTTTTGTTTCCGTAATTGCGCGCTTCAGCGCCGTCACCACGTCGATGGTGCGGAATTGCAGCGCCGACATGTTGAGCGCAATGCGCACATGGTCGGGCCATGTCACAGCCGTACGCAGCCCATCGTGAATGGCCCATTCGCCAATATCCTGAATGAGGCCCATGGACTCAGCGAGCTTGATGAATTGCGCTGGCGGAACCTGCCCGCGGGTTGGGTGGTTCCAGCGCATCAGCGCTTCACAACCCGTCGTTCGGCGCTGCTGAATGTTGAAAAGTGGCTGGTAGACCAACTCAAATTCGTTTTTCGCGAGCGCGTTGCGCAGATCCGCCGCCAGAGAGCGCTGCTCGAGGGCTGTCGCTTCATGCTGGCGATCAAAAAACACAAAGCCGCCATGGTGCTCGTTGCTTGCTTCCAGCAAAGCCTGCTCGACTTTGTCCATCAGGCTGTCGGCGAAGAATCCGTCCTGTGGCACCAGCACGATGCCAGCGGAAATGGCGCTGCGCACCTCACGGCCAAATAGCGCGAAGGGGCTTGAGAAGGCGCGCGTCACGCGTTCGGCCAGAAACACGGCCTGTTCTGCGGTTTCGATTTGTCCGGCGATGAGGCCAAACCGGTCGCCATCCAGGCGCGCCAGAACGTCGGTGTCGCGTGTGCAGGCCCGCAGGCGCGCGGCGGCTTTGACAAGCAGGTCATCGCGGAGCGCACTTTGCGGGTCGGATTTGGTCCAGCCCAGCGTGTTCACTTCAAACATGAACAGCGCGAACGTCTCGCCGTAGCGGTGGGTGCGTTGCAGGGCATGATCCACAGCTGTGCGAAACGCAATTGCATTTGGAAGATGTGTCAGCCCGTCAGAATTGGTGGCCCGTTCAGCCACAATCTTGCGCAGGAACTGATCGCTGAGATCGTTGGCATGGGCCGAAATGGCACGCAACAAAGCCACCGTGTAGAGG
>CAIZGQ010000362.1 GCA_903932565.1 uncultured Hyphomicrobiales bacterium | reverse complement strand
GTATTTCGTTGGAAATTTACGTTCGTTCCGATTCAGTTTTTGATTTTAAATAAGTCTGATATATATATTAAAAACTGTTGCTTTAAAGACTGTTTGAAAAGTCATTGAAGGTTCGTCTTGTTCGTGATTCAAGCTGTCGATGTGGACACCTGAATCGCGCCGCCGAATTGCTGCAATTTCCAAAAAGTGGCCCGCCCCCACGAGGTGATCCAGGTCGTATGTTAATTCATCGGCGGCCTTGACGCTATTGCTGGTGTGGCCGGCGAAGCTGGTCCGGATTGCGAAGCCGGCCATTGCAGAACCTCTGGCGCTGGTGGCTGATAGCCTAGAGATGAGTGCGGTCGAACCGTGTTGTAGTGACGACGCCAGCGCTCAATCATGATCCTGGCCTCCTTGAGCGTGTAGAAGATTTCGCCATTGAGAAGCTCGTCGCGCAGTTTCGAGTTGAAGCTCTCGCAATAGCCATTCTCCCAAGGACTACCGGGCATGATGTAGGCGGTCTTTGCCCCCACAGCAGCAATCCAGTCCCGCAGTGCCTTTGCGATAAACTCGGGACCATTGTCTGAGCGAACATGCACGGGAACGCCGCGCAGGATGAACAGATCCGAGAGAACGTCGATGACGTCCACGGCCTTCAATCTGCGGTTCACCCGGATCGCAATGCATTCGCGCTTGAACTCATCAATGACGTTCAGCATCCGATATTTGCGCCCATCATGCGTTCGGTCTTCAACGAAGTCATACGACCAGACGTGGTTGGGATGCTCCGGACGGAGCCGAACACACGACCCGTCGTTCAGCCAAAGACGCCCACGTTTGGGTTGCTTTTGGGGAACCTTTAGCCCCTCGCGTCGCCAGATCCGCTCAACCCGTTTGACGTTCACTCTCCAACCGCGCGCCCACAACAAGGCGGTAATCCTGCGGTAGCCATAGCGACCATACTGGATAGCAAGCGCCGTGATGTTGGCGGTCAGGGCCGCCTCATCATCGGGTCTTGTGGGCTTCTTGCGCTGCGTGGAACGATGCTGGCCCAGGACAAGGCAGGCGAACCGTTCGGAGATGCCATGTTCCGCAACAACATGGTCCACGCAGGCGCGGCGACGCGAGGAGCTTAAAAGTTTCCCGAAGCGGCCTCTTTGAGGATGAGCTTCTCGACCGTCAGGTCCGATACCGCCCGGCGGAGCCTGGCGTTCTCAGCCTCAAGCTCCTTGAGCCGTTTCACCTGGTCGCCCTTCAGGCCGCCATACTCTTTGCGCCACCGGTAATATGTCTGAACCGTCACGCCGATCTGACGCACGGCTTCCGACACCGACTTGCCCTGTCCTTGCAGAACTTCGACCTGCCGAAGCTTCACAACAATATCTTCAGCCTTCTCACGCTTGCCTGCCATCTGCTGGCCCTCCAACTTACGGGACAATATTATCCCATTCGGTGGACCACTTCAGTGGGGGCAGGCCACTTTTGTCCGGAGCTGAGCTGATCGTGGATGAAGTCGAGGCTCCACGCTTCATTCGACCGCGATGGTCGACAACGGGCCTCGCGGTGCACGACCATCTCGCGACGACGTGGCCGTTTGGTCCGTAACGACAGGGCTTCTTCGCGATACAGCCGGTAGACCATGTTGCGACCGATGGACCAGCCTTCACGCCGAAGCATGATGTGGACCCGTCGGTAGCCATATCGGATG
>CAIZGQ010000361.1 GCA_903932565.1 uncultured Hyphomicrobiales bacterium | reverse complement strand
CTTGACGTACAGATTGAAATTGTTGCCGAACGCGTCCCGTATCCTCCGAAGTGCCGGAACAACCGCGCGAATGCTGGACAATCCGCGTAGATTTAGGGATGCCGCTTTTCAAAAACGCTAAGACAAAAATCGCATCATAGCGATTGGTTCATTTCGCTTGTCTCACTTCAAAACAAGAGCGCTTCATTCGGCTGTTGCCTTGTCAGCTTGTAGAAAAGCGGCTTTGTAGTTTTCGTAGTCGGCGGCTTTCGTAATGCTGGCCAGATGCGCAGCGCTGATGAGCGCTGGCAGGGGCTGTCCGCTTCGTTGCGCAAGATACGTCTGTCGGAGCGCCTCGAGGGCGGCCATAATCGGCTGATGCCCGCGAATACAAAGGCGGACGCGATGTTGGGCAAGCTCGTTGTCATCGCCAACATCCAGCGGTGGGTTTGCGAGCACCAGAGGCAGCTTTGTTGCAGAAAATAACGCGTGCAGCTGTGCCGACGTTTTGAGTCCAACGACGAACAGGCCGTCGACGCCAGTTGCCTCATAGGCCTGCAACCGTTGTATCGCATCTTCAAAGGAACTTATGTTTGGCGCGCTCGTGCGGGCCAAAATCGAGAATGCTGAGGTTTTTCGCGCGTCGACAGCCGCGCGCATTTTCCCGATACCCTCTTCCAACGAGATGAGCTCTGTCGATTTGGGCGCCCCGAAAGCTGTCGGCAGCAAGGTATCTTCAATTGAGGCAGCAGCTATACCAGCCACGATCAGATCCTCAATCGTGCGCATGACATTTAACGCATTGCCATACCCGGCATCGGCATCGACGAGGATGGGTAATTGGCTGGCACGGCAAATCCGCCTTGCCTGGTCTGCGAGTTCTGTATGGGACAGAACGACAAGGTCCGGCGCACCCAGGACCGTGAGTGAAGCGGTGGATCCTGCAAAAATACCAATTTCAAAACCAGCCTGCTCGGCGAGTCTCGCCGACAAGGGATCAAAGACCGAGCCAGCCGTATGGCAAATGGAGCCATGGAGGAGGTCGCGGAATCGACGACAAGGATCGGTCATATCAAATGTTTCTCATGCGCCCGGAGGTCATCGCAGACCAAGGCTTGTCTCGATCCAGCGCTGTGTCCGTGGTGATGACAAAAACGCACGCACAGCTGTTTCAACCTCTGTGCGCGATTCGCCAGAAGCACCAGCGACAATCAGATCACAGCCACTGGCCAGCGCAACTGCAAAGGCGGCCCGTGGGGATTGGTTTGCTCGGGGAAACTGATACGCGCGGGCGCGCCCTGTGAAGTGCCCGAACGTGACGGGGGCGCCGGCTTCCACCGGTGCAAACTGATCAGACATAAGGTCGAGATCGGACACGTTATCGACCTCGAAATCGTCCGAGACGCCAGTTGCGCAATTACAAAAGCCGAGTTTTGGTCGCAGATATACCTCAACCCCTGCACCACATTCAGCGCCGGTGCAGCGGACGGCAAGCCCCTGCGGCCACGCATCGCGCGTGAAGGGCCACGGTGCGGCTTCCCAACGCGAGGTCGTTGCCGTTGAAATTTGCAGATCCTGCGTCCTGGCCGCGTGGCTCACACCGACAAGGGCGGCAAAGTTAAGGGCCGCTATCGTCAGAGTGCGTCGATATCCCGTGCTCATTTGGCGGCCTGACGAGCCGCGCCCGTCAATTCCAAAATGTGCAGGCCGGTGTTGGCCCGATCAACGATATAGATGTATCCCCGATCGTCGGTCTCCACATTGTTGGTTTGGATCGCGACCTTGCAGCGATCTTGCCCATTGATTTTAACGCAGCGCTTGTCGGTATTTTTCGTAATTGAGGGGATGAAATAGGCGACTTCTTTGGGATGGTAAGGATCGCGGATATCAAGGGCGCGAACACCTGCATTGAAGAAGCTGATGAAAGCCATTTTCTTGTAATAAATCGGGTTCATGCTTTCGGCGGACGAATGGGATCCAAACCGTCCGCCCCGGCTGCAAAATCCACCGCTGACCTCTGGCACGGTGTAGCTGGAAATGACCATCGGTCGCGTTTCAACTGTCACGTCTGCAAACCAGACCATTTGACGCGCTTCGCCGCATTCGTTGATGAGCCCTTCATCCACAATCATCACAATGTCGCGGTTGCTGCCGTCTTTGTCCTTTGCAAATTCCGCAATTGGCATGCCAAGCATGGGAAACGTTGTGTGCGCTCCATTGAGCGACTACAAGGACAGGCGAGAGATTTCGGGCAATTTCAGGTTTTCGGGCGTCGGCTCTTTGGGTCCGTTGATCAGTTTGTTGCGATCGACAATCTGAACAACGCCGCCCTTGTTGGTGCCATAGCCAAAATAAACACGGTTGCCTTTCGGCCCGCTTGAAATGGGACCATGCAATTCTGTTGGAACCGGACCGGTTGATCCTGGCTCTTGGCCCGGCAAGCCAAAGTCTCGAATTTTTACCGGGTGTCCAGGATCGCTTAAATCATATACCTGCGTCATACGGCGGGTGCGCCAGTCGGGTAGTCCTGAGACCAGAAAGGCGATACCCGTTTCACATTCCCACCAGCTTTTATGGGTGTCTTTTAATCCTGCAAGACGGGTGATGAGTTTTGGATTGTCCGGATCTGCCACATTCCAGATTTCATGCGCTTCACTGCCAAATGTGCGCAGCATATAGACGGCAGATGCATCACCTTTTGGAAGAGATTTCCCATCGCAGATGCGTACCATTTGCGCACCACCGGCTTCATAGGTGCCTTCCTGGCCCGGCAGATGGTATAGATATTTCGGATGGATGGGATCTGTCACATCGACAATGGAAGTGCCGTTGGGTTCGACCTTTCCGTTCAGCGGATTGATGGGATTGAGCACCGCATCCGTACCGCCATGGTGCCCGATATAGGCAATCCAGCGATTGCCTTGATGATGGATTGTGGGCTGATACGCGCTGCGTGCTTGAAGGTCGTTGCTGCCAAGCAGCTTCATGTTGAGAGCTTCGGGAGGTGCGCCGATCTTCTGTTCGTTCGCAAGCGTGGTGTGCGCTGCCAAAGACATCGCCATCAGTGCAAGACCTGTGATGATCTGCAGTTTCATATCGACCTCCCTGCTCATGTTTTTATGAGAAGAAGCTACCCTATGCGGGTGCGGTGGGGAAGGGCGTACTGCGCGTCCCGTGGTGCCAGCGCGATTTGCGGCGCTGGTCCTCCCACGGTAAGGG
>CAIZGQ010000360.1 GCA_903932565.1 uncultured Hyphomicrobiales bacterium | reverse complement strand
GCTTTCAGCTCGCATCGGTGCCCAGCGTCGACCAGATCACGGACGTGAGATACCTGCCCTCGCTCGCGGACCGCACGATTGGATAAGCCTGTGTCCTGCACCGCACCACCGTCCTGTGGAACCTCAGCCAAGCTGCAGGCGCCCTTTTTGACGTTTGAAAACGTCAGGCTTCGCTATGGTGATGCGGATGACAGTCTCGCCCTGAACGGGCTGGACATGACGATTGGCAAGGGTCAGTTCGTCGCTGTTGTCGGACCTTCGGGCTGTGGCAAATCCTCGCTCATGAAGCTTGCGACCGGCCTCCTGATGCCAACCTCCGGGTCTATTGTCGCCGAGGGCAAGCCCGTTCTGGAACCGCTGAAGATTGTCGGCATGGCCTTCCAGAATCCCACATTGCTGCCGTGGCGAAATCTTCTTTCCAATATCATGCTGCCACTCGAAATCGCGCAACCGCATCGCAGCCGCCTTCGTGCGAACCGGAAAATGTATGAGGGTCTGGCTCGGCAGCTGCTCGAAACGGTCGGGCTCAAGGGCTTTGAAAACAGGCACCCCTGGATGATGTCCGGCGGCATGCAGCAACGTGCAAATCTCTGTCGGTCCCTCATCCACGAGCCTGAACTGCTGATGCTCGATGAACCGTTCGGGGCGCTCGATGCCTTCACGCGCGAGGAATTATGGAGCGTTCTCCAAACTGTCTTCATGCAGCGCGCTTTCACCTGCGTGCTCGTCACACACGACCTGCGCGAAGCTGCTTTTCTCGCCGATGTCGTTTTCGTCATGAGTGCGCGTCCCGGCAAGGTGGTTGCAACGCATCGCGTTGACCTGCCACGGCCACGCACGATAACTGACACGTTCGACCCTGCATTTATTGAGATCGTTAGCCAAATTCGCCGCGAAATCGCGCATGTGTGGCACGGTCAAACCGCGTCTGGCTCGCCACAATGACGGAGTTCTGAATGTCTCCGAAATCCTTCCGCCGTTTGGAACGGGCGATGCCGTGGATTGTGATCCTCGGGCTCCTCATCGCGTGGGAAATCACCGTGCAGGCCCTGCATGTGCGCAAGTTTATTCTGCCGCCCCCGACTGATGTCTACGCGGCACTCATCCAGTACCACGAACCTATCCTGCTGAATTCCCTCTTCACGCTGGAAAACACGCTTGCCGGCTTTGGCATTGGCGTGATCGTCGGACTTGTGCTGGGGCTTACCATCGGATCATCACGCCTGATTTACGCCGGGTTGTATCCCCTGCTCATCGGCATCAATTCGGTGCCCAAGGCTGCGGTGGTGCCGCTCCTGGTGATCTGGATGGGCATTGGTCAGGCGCCGGCCATCACGACCGCTTTCATGCTTTGTTTCTTTCCCATTGCGGTCAATGTGGCGATGGGACTTGCAACGACCGAGCCGGAACTTGAAGATGTACTGAGATCACTCGGCGCCTCAAAGCTCGATATTCTCATCAAGGTCGGCCTGCCGCGATCCATGCCCTACTTCTTTGCGTCACTCAAAGTATCGATCACACTGGCCTTTGTTGGCGCCGTTATCTCCGAAACAATCGCCTCCAATGATGGTGTCGGATATATGATGCTGCAGGCTGCGTCACAATTTCGAACACCGTTAATTTTTGCAGGGCTCTTTGTGATCGCAGCCATGGGGATCATCACATACATGCTGTTTGCCTTTCTGGAAAACCGCATGACAGGCTGGGCCCTGCGCAAACAAACCATCATGATGACCGGCGGATAGGCCGTGAGTGGAGACGTGACATATGGCCGACATACATCTGACCCTTGCATGTGGCGATTACGAAATCATTCGCCCGCTCAAGGAAGGCAAGGTGAAGCCCGACGGCATCAATCTGACCATTTTGACAGATATTGATTCCAGCACGCGCCATTGGCGGTTTCTCAGGAATTACGAGTTCGATGTTGCTGAGGTCTCTGCCTCCTCGTACCTCATTGCGAAGGACGCGGCGCATCCGATCGAAGGTATCCCTGTTTTTCTGCATCGGCGGTTCCGACACGAATTCATCTTCATCAAAACCAACAAGAACATTCGTGAGCCAAAGGATTTGATTGGCCGGAAGGTTGGCGTCAAGTCGTATCAGGTTAGCGCCATTTTATGGATGCGCGGAATCCTTGAGGAGGAATATGGCGTTCCGCACAAATCCATCCAATGGTTTTCTGAAATCGATGAGGACGTCGACTTCACACCGCCGACAGATTTAAAGCTCCAGCGCCTTGCCGATCATCAGACACTCGAAGACATGCTGGTGTCCGGCGAGCTTGATGCTGTCATCCATGCGGACCTGATCGAGCCTTATTTGAACGGAAATCCCAACGTCGCAAGGCTGTTTGATGATTATAAGGCGGAAGAAATCCGGTATTACAGGAAGACGGGCATTTTTCCGATCATGCATGTGATGGGCATCAAGCGCGATGTGGTTGAAGCCAACCCCTGGGTTCCGGTCACGCTGTACAAAGCCTTCGAATCGTCAAAGGCCATCGCCATGAAGCGGATGCTGAACCCGAGACTCGTCCCGCTTGCGTGGTATCGGCACGCATGGGACGAGCAGGAAAAGCTGCTCGGGCCCGACCCCTGGGAGAACGACCTTACCGAGAAAAATCGGCATAATCTCGAAACGCTTGTGGGGTATTCCCACGCTCAGGGACTCATAAAACGGCGTCTGAGCATGGATGATTTGTTTCTCAACATGTCACAGGGACGCAAGCGCGGTGGTTTTCGCGTGTAATATCCGGAGGTTTGCAAATGCGGTTGTCACGATATCATCTGCGCCTCCTGTCATGCCTCGCACCCGACTGGATTAAAGTATATGGCAGAGTTTGAACTCTTCGAGCCCAGTGACGTCGCGGATGCGTTTCAGCTCCTGGATTGCGATGATCCGGCCGTTCGACCCATGGGCGGCGGGACGGCTTTGATGCTGATGATGAAGGCAGGATTGTTCAAGCCGGCTCGCCTTGTCAGCCTGCGCAAGATTCAATCCCGCTTTCACGGCATCGCCTTGTCACCAGATGGCGCATCCCTCGTGATTGGCGGCATGACCACGTTTGCAGATTTGGAACACAGCGATCTTGTGGCATCCCATGTTCCCGTTGTTCGACAGACGATGAAGACGCTGGCAAATCCCCGCGTGCGAAATGTCGCCACGGTGGGCGGGAATCTTGCGCATGCCGATCCGCATCTTGATCTGCCGCCGGTCTGGACGTCGCTGGATGCGGAGCTTGTGCTGATGAAGAAGGGTGGCGAGCGACGGATCCCTGTCTCGGAGCTCTTCGCGGGATATTACGAAACGACCCTTGCCGAGGGTGAGTTGATTGCAGAGGTGCATGTGCCCGTGCGCCCGGACTGGCAGCGAACCTATGTGAAGATCACCACGCGATCTGCGCACGATTGGCCCGCGCTGGGGCTGGCGCTTGGGCTCAGATGCGATGCGGGCAAGATTGTTGACGCGCGCATTGTGCTCAGTGCGGCAACCGACCATCCCATTCGGTTGGGTCAGGCGGAGGCATGTCTTGTGGGCAATGTTGCTGAGGCTGCGACGTTTGAACGCGCAGCACAGGCGGCTGCAGACGAGGCACTCATCACTTCGGATGATCGCGGCGCTGCCGACTACAAAACACACCTTCTGCGGGTGCATCTGGCCCGCTCGCTTCTGACATTGGCTGGGACTTGAGCATGGCAAGCGACACACGCACCGCAAACACTTTGTCCGCAGGCCACCAGATCGGGATCTCCATCCCAAGACTGGAAGCGCGCCAGAAAGTCACCGGCACTGCGGATTATGTTCATCATCTGCGCCTGCCCGGCATGTTGCACGGAAAGATTTTCAGAAGCACCATGCCGCATGCGCGGATCAAGCGAATTGATACGTCCGCGGCGCAGGCCCTGGAGGGCGTCTTCCGTGTCGTGACCATCGATGACATCCGCACCGTGATCCCGCATCCCTATTACGGACCGGCCTTTCATGATCAGCCCGTACTGGCGGATGGAAAAGTTCGCTTCGCGGGCGAACCCGTTGCCGTGGTGCTCGCCTATGATCGCAAGATCGCGCAGGATGCGCTTGGACTTATTTCAGTCGAGTATGAAGAGCTTCCCGCCGTCTATGATGAGATGGAAGCAGCAACATCCACATGCCTTGTTCACGATGAGCTGAAGCCGGCGGCGACATTCCCGGATTTGCAACATCTCAAAGGTCGCCGCGGCACCAATGTGGCCCTTGATTACAAATTGCGACGCGGCGATGTGGACGCCGGCTTTGCAGAAGCGGACCAGGTGT
>CAIZGQ010000359.1 GCA_903932565.1 uncultured Hyphomicrobiales bacterium | reverse complement strand
CGAACTTCCGGGATGGGTGGTGAGTTGCCGTTGCGGTCGATTGAGGCTCGATGCAGTATCCAGTGATGCATCCGTTTCCGGCATCTGAGGATCTGCAGTTCCTGATTGGCTTGGAGATCGGTCAAGTATGCCTCGACCCCTGGTCCACCCAATTCCGTTTCAGCGAGGGTGGGCAAATGAGCATCGACGGGCAGTTCGAGCATGTTGATGTCAAAGGATGTTCTCATATCCACCAATCGGGCGACGAGCAGGACGTTGGCCCCGTGTTTCTGCGTGCTCTCACCCAGCAGCGTATCGAGTCACTGGAGGTTGAGCCGTTAAGTTTGACGCTCCGCTTCAGCAGTGGAGCAACCCTCCGTGTCCAGACCGACGGAGGACCTTACGAGTGTGGACAGATCTACCCACCTGGGAGACCCGATAATCCGATCGTCTTTTGAGTCCGTTCCGGGGTGGTTTTTGACAGATGTCGAGAGCTTATTGATTGCGTCATGATAGCCCGAGATGAAATCACTGACCTGCTACGATTGGAAGTCGACGCCATTGTCGAACCAGCGGCACGTCAAGCGTTGCAACTTCTGCTGATCGACCCGATTCCTCTGCGCTGTACGTGGGACTATGGGGAATGGGAACCCGGGCGTGAGGGTGTGACATTTGCGTGTTGGAAGCTGGCCCGGGACATTCGTTCCGGTTTAGCTATCGTGCATTGTGAAGACGGCTTCGGTCCAAAGTGCCCTTACGGGCTTGTTTGGGACCAGGATCAAACACCGTCTACAGGTCCAGACAGTTCTTGGTTCCGCACGTTCCGCGAAGCCGTCGCCGACGTCCTCGGTATGCCGCCCGTACTGTTTAACCTCGAATAGAAACGGCACCCTTAGGTGCGGGAAGGTCCGCAGTGGGTCGATAACGGTCATCGACTTGGCGCCTGGTTCTCGCCGCTCTGCCGGCGCCGGGCATGACGCCAAGATGCGGAGGGCGCTGACGGCTGATATGCGTGAGTAGCTGCTTTCTGTGCAAGGATGGTCACCTCAAGCGTAGCGTGCCTCGGAGACGTCAAATGCTTATGGCCTCATTGATGGTGGCGGTTGCCTTACGAGGCGAGCCCAATATGCAGGCAAGATATGTTGAGCCGCTTGGCCGAGGCGCAGATCAATGCCGTGAATGGACGGTGCAGCATGACCTTAACAGCGCCGCAAGTGGCGCTCAGGACCAATGGCTCGCTGGATATCTGACGGGCTTCAACACATTTGGTCGAAGCCCCGTACGGAAGACTAGCTTCTTTCGGTTTGACGTCATTCACGTGAGAGACGCTGTGACTTCGTCATGTCGTCGTACGCCGGAGATACTCGTGTTTGAGGCCGTAACGCAGTTCATCGAGAGCGTGCAGTCGCACGTCCGATCGAACCGGTGACGAAGTCTGCTCAGGGTCGTTTCCGGACCCAAGCGCAGCTCCCGACAGCTGCCGTTGAGGAGGCAACGGTCCTAATGCCCAAGAGCGGACGCCCCGAACTTCCGGGAAGGGGGTGAGCGGAATCCTTCGACGTGACGGCGGATCGTGTGTTTCATACGCTGGCGCAAAGAGTGGCTTCTATTGTCGGGGCCGTCTGAGATGTCGATTAAAGCGAAGGCCCTGCTCGCTATTATTGCGTTGAGCCTCACTGGATGTGGCAATTCCTTTTCGGTCTACAACGACGGAGCAGCTACAGTTGACGTAGACATAATTGCTAAAGCCACAACCCGGGGCGCGAAACCTGTTGCGGTGCGTTCTGGTGAGGGCTTAACAGGCCACCTTTGTCGATCTGAAGTCGACTTGGTGATCATTCGGCGGCAGGGCCAAACTAGAACTTTCAATCCATCCAGAGCATGTCCGTCCAGCGACTGTCATTGCAGCCTAAATCTCTCAGAGATCGGACAGTAGAGTAGCCGTCCATTGTTTGTCACATGGAATGCTGACAGATTGAACGCCACCCCGGCGCCGAGGGGTTCGGGAGAGGCGCGTGAACTCCGATGGCGCAATTGACAAGGGGGTTTGCCGATGT
>CAIZGQ010000358.1 GCA_903932565.1 uncultured Hyphomicrobiales bacterium | reverse complement strand
CTGAAATTGCCATCGTCTTTCCAGCAATACGAGACGTTCGACAGGCCTTCCAGATGGTCTTCAAATGGAAATGTCGTCGTCACGAGAAGCGTTGTTTCAGGGTAGGTCTTGCCCTCAAATTCGATCCCGGCGGATTTCCGCAACACGCTGCGCGCGCCATCACATCCCACGGCATAAAGCGCGCGGATACGTTCAGGTGTCCCCGCCACATCAATCTCAATGGTGACGCCGTTTGCGTCGCTCACGACATTGGTGACCGACTGACCGTTGCGGATCTCGACGCTGGGCTCGCTCAGCACTTTGTCACGCAAGGCCCGCGACAATTTCCACTGCTCACATTGCAAGCGATAGGGATGTCGCGTGTCCCCTGCCAGCACGGACAAATCAAAAACAGCGCGTTGGCCGCTTGGATGCAAGCGGATCTGCCAATGCGGACAGATCAGGCCGTCGTTGATCAGGGTCTGCGTGATGCCGAAGGGCTCCAGCATCTCGAGCGTGGGCGGATGAAACGTGGAGGCGCGCAGATCCTGATCGATCGCTGTCTCCGTCTCAATGACACACACCCGCACGTTGCGCTGACCGAGCAGCATCGCAAGGCACAGACCAACAGGCCCGCCACCGACGATGACAACTTCATAATCCGCAGCGGTGTGAGGGACCGTCGTCATGGCTCAGTCTTCCCGGTCATATTTTGCCGCTCGCGCGCAAATCGCTTTTCAAGATGCGGCACGAGGCCACCATTGTCGATCATCTCCAGCAGGAAATCAGGCAAGGGCTGCGCCGAGAAGCCGGTCTTTTGAGCCAGATTTTCGATCAATCCGGAGCGTGGATCCACATCCAACACATCGCCGTTTTGGATCCCGCTCCAAGTGGGACAGACCAGCACTGGCAGTCCAAAATTCAAAGCGTTGCGATAAAAGATGTTGCCGAACGATCTCGCAATCACGCAGGCAATGCCAAGTTCCTTCAAAGCTTCAGCTGCCTGTTCGCGCGACGATCCGACGCCAAAATTCAAGCCCCCGACAAGAATATCGCCGGGCTTCACGTTTTGCACAAAGGTCGAATCGACGGATTCCAAACAGTGCCGTGCCAGCTCTGCAATTGGCAGTTTCATGAAGATGCCGGGCGCCAACGCATCCGTGTCGATACCGTCGCCAAACACAAACGCCCGGCCTCTCATGGGCGTTTTCCTTCGGCCAGCATGGGGCGCGGATCAACGATGTGGCCCGCCACGGCCGAGGCTGCAACCGTATAGGGCGAGCCCAGATATACCCGTGAGGACGCTGCACCCATGCGTCCTTTGAAATTGCGCGCTGTTGACGACAGGCACGTCACGTCGTCGTCCAGTGTGCCGCCGTAGCCCGCACAAATGCCGCAGGCATTGGGATAAAGTTTTGCGCCGGCCTCAACGAGGATCTGCAACGTTCCCTCGCGGGCCGCTGCGTCCTGATCGCGCCGCGAGGCAGGTGCCACCATGAGCGACACATGCGACGCAATCTTGCGGCCTTTAAGAACTTCCGCCGCCATGCGCAGATCGACCAGCTTCGCGCCGGTGCAAGCACCGATATAGGCGACATCGATCTTTACTGCGTCCATGTCGCCGATCGGCGCGGAATTGGCAGGCGAATGGGGAGCCGCCACATGCGGCGCGAGGGCTGCTGCATCGTAGGTGTAATGCGCGGCACGGACCGCATCGGCATCACTTTTCCAATGGTCCAGTGGACCAGCATCAGCGCCCGCTGCGTGGATATAGGCGGCGGTGGTGGCGTCCGGCTCAATCAGACCCACCTGCCCGCCAAGTTCCGCCGTCATGTTGGAGAGCGTCATCCGCTCCTGCATGGACAGCGCACGGATCGCAGAGCCGGAAAACTGCACAGCCTCCGAGCGTCCGCCATCCATGCCAAGCTGTCCGCACAAAAACAGCATCACATCCTTGGCCACGACGCCTGGCCCGAAGGCATTGTCAAAGCTGATCTCGATTGTCTGCGGCACCCGCACCCAGATCTCACCCGTCGCCAGCACGCCGGCCATTTCAGTCGCGCCGATGCCAAACATGTAAACGCCAAAAGCGCCCCCGGTGGGCGAATGGCTGTCACCGCCCACGGCAAACATGCCGGGCTTCAGATGCCCGCGTTCGGGCAACACCACATGGCAGATGCCCTCGGCCTCATGAAAGTTCGAAATCTTGTGTTCAGTGGCGAAACGCCGGGTGATATCGGCGATGCGGCGAGTTTCGTCATCGATGGCGGGCACATAGTGGTCGCTGATCAGAACCACGCGGCTGGGATCGAAGATTCCCACGTCCCATCGCTTCAAAATGGGCCCAACGCGACGGGGCCCACCAGAATCATGGATCATGGCGAGATCAACGCAACAGGTCAGGATCTCGCCCGGGCTGACACGGGCGCGCCCTGCCGCTTTCGCGAGAATTTTCTCCGCCAGATTCATCGCCATGTTTTCAAAGTCATATCGCGCTCATCATGCGCCCGCCGCACGCAAATGCTGCGCCATGCTGCACCCCTTGATCTTGTTATCGATATCATACAAATTCAAAAGCTGTCGATGGAACGTCCAGAGCGGTATTCCTTGGCTCGCGATTGCGTCTGAGAACTTTATGAGCGTTTCCAACGTGCCGCATCGACCAAGCACCAACAGCCGTTCCCTTGGCGAAAAACTCAGCAATGGCGGGGTGATTGCGCCGGGCGTCTTCGATGCGCTGACAGCCCATCTTGCAAGCTCCGCAGGGTTTGACACGCTCTATCTGTCAGGTGCCGCCGTCGCCTACACGCGCCTCGGGCGGCCGGACATCGGCCTTGTTTCCATCTCGGAACTGGCAGACACACTGACGCTCATTCGCGATCGCGTGGACTCCTCGATCATCGTTGATGGCGATACCGGTTTTGGCAACGCCATCAATGTCCAGCGCTCCATTCGCACGCTGGAACGAGCCGGTGCCAATGCCGTTCAACTCGAAGACCAGACCTTCCCGAAACGCTGCGGGCATCTCAAAGACAAGGCCCTGGTGTCAGCGTCCGAAATGGTGGGGAAGGTCAAGGCCGCGCTCGATGCGCGCCGTGATCCCAATATGCTCATTATTGCCCGTACGGATGCGATTGCGGTCGAGGGTTTTGAGCGCGCCATCGAGCGCGCGCAACTCTACGCGGAAGCCGGTGCTGACATCCTGTTTGTCGAAGCCCCCCCTTCGCAGGACGAATTGGCTCGGATCGTCAAAAACCTGGCGACGCCCTTGCCGCTCCTCGCAAACATGGTGGAAGGCGGTCGCACACCCATCCAATCGGCCGAGGACTTGCATGCACTGGGGTTCAAGCTCGTGATTTTCCCCGGCGGTATTGTCAGGGCGCTCGCGCTGCAGGCGCAGGATTTTTACCAAAGCCTGCGGACAAACGGCCAGACAAACGCATTCCGCTCGCGGATGCTCGATTTTGATGGATTGAACAGCATACTGGGACTGCAGGAGCTGCTGGACCAGTCGAATATTTACAAGTGAGTTTGGGTTTGCATCATGTTGAAAGCTGATTGCGGTTTACCCGCGCGTCGGAGGATGCCTTGCAGGTAAGTCGTCGCGAGATCCTCGCCGGTGTCGCCAGCACGGCTCTGCTCGGCCCCGCTCGTGCGGCAACATCTATCACCGTGCTGACGCCATTTGGTTTCATTGTCGACTTTCTGGAAATGATGAACGCCAAGTCCGGCGGGCATTTCGAGCGCGCCGGGCTCGACGTGCAATTGCTGGGCGCGGGCGGGGCTGCCGCCGGTGTGCAGCAGCTTGCCGCCGGGCGTTGCCAGTTCACCCGCGCCGCGCCTATCGACATGATGAAAGCGTCAACGACGCAGAAAAACTTGTCGCTGGTTTCCATTGCGACGATCTTTCAGGGCTCGACGTTTTTCGTCATTAGCAGCAATGACAAGCCCATCACCAAGGCTGAAGATCTGCGCGGCAAGCGCATGGGCATTGTCTCCATCGGGGGCACCACGGAGAACCTGCTCGACCTGATGCTGTTCAAGGTCGGCATCTCCAAGGCTGATGTGCCGCGCGAAGTTGTCGGCAACAATCCGGGCTCGTTTGCGCTTCTGCAGCAGGGTCGCATTGATGGTTTCATCGCCACCAGCAATGTTGTCGAAATTCTGCAGCACCAGAAGATGCCGGTCATGGCCTGGAGCACGGACCGCTACGCCAAGATGCCGAGCCAGGCTTATTTCACCACGCAGGAGATCATCGACAAGCAGCCCGACATTGTGCTTGGCTTTGTCAAAGCCATGAAAGCCAGCGCGGAGGAAATGCTGACAGGTCCGCTGGAGCCGATCCTGGATCGCGCGGCAGCCCAGTTTGAGATCCCGGGAATCCGCGACAAGGACGGGCTGATTGTCACCGTCAAGAAAGACATTGAATTCTGGTTGAGCGAGGGACGCGCAAACCTGCTGCGCAACGTGCCGGAGCTTTGGAAATCCGCCCGCGATAATCTGGCTGAGGCGGGTATTGCCAACATCGTGGATGAAACGAAGCTCTACACAAACCGCTTTGTTGAAGAAGCTGCCAAAGGATGACAGCGATTCACCTGGCTGGTGTCGGCAAGACGTTTGAGACACGATCGGGCAACGTCATTGCCCTGACGCCCACAGATGTGTCGATTGCCGAGCGCGAGCTTGTGGTGCTGCTCGGCCCATCGGGATGTGGCAAGACCACCCTGTTGCGGCTGATCGCCGGGCTGATTGAGCCAACCTCCGGAAAGATCAATATCGGCGGGCGCGATTTGTGGGTTGGCGGCAAGCGCGATCCTGCAGCTGTGGCGGACCTTGGCGTCGTGTTTCAGGATGCAAATCTGTTTCCCTGGTATTCCATCGAGCAGAACATCGCCATGCCGCTTGCCATGCGCGGTGCATCCAAAGCCGAGCAGACCAGACGCGCGCACGAATTGGCGGCCATGGTCGGCATTTCGGGCTTCGAGCGTCGCTGGCCGAAAGAACTCTCGGGCGGCATGCGCCAGCGCGCCGCCATTGCGCGTGCGCTCAGCTACGATCCCAAAGTTCTCCTGATGGATGAGCCGTTTGGCGCGCTCGATGCCATGACGCGCGATGCCATGAACATGGAGCTGCAGCGCATCTGGCAGCAGACAAATTCCACCATCGTGCTGGTCACACACTCGATCAGCGAGGCTGTGTTTCTGGCGGACCGCATCCTGCTGCTGTCACCGCGTCCCGGGCGCATCGATCACGAGGTGCGCGTCGACTTCCCGCGCCCACGCAGGCTCGATTTGCAATCCGACGCCGCGTTCACCCACATCTGCAGTGATTTGCGCCAACGTCTTGAGGGGTTCCATGCGCAAGAGCCTTGAATGGATGGCCTCGCCACTCCTGGCGCTGCTGATGATTGCCGCCTGGCAATATTACGTGGTGAGCGCTGGTGTCTCGCCCTTCATCCTGCCAAAGCCAATGGCGGTGTGGATCGGCTTTGTTGAACTTCCCCGACGCCATCGGTGGCGATGGCGCTGATGACGAGATGCAGTCACTGGAGATCGAGCCGCGCGTGGTGGTGGGCGGCATCACGCGCGTGGTAACGTTCCT
>CAIZGQ010000357.1 GCA_903932565.1 uncultured Hyphomicrobiales bacterium | reverse complement strand
GACACGGATTTTTCGGGCGTCGTCTATCACGCCTCATATTTGCGGTTTCTGGAGCGGGGGCGGACCGAATTGCTGCGCGACATCGGCATTCACCAAAACAGTTTGCACGCTGCAGATATAATGTCAGCCGCAGCACCTTTGGCCTTTGCCGTGCGCGCGATGACACTGGAGTTTCTCAAACCCGCCCGCATGGATGATTGGCTTGTTATCGAAACGCTGGTGCAATCGGTCGGCGGGGCTCAGGCCGATCTGGACCAACGCATTCTGCGGGGCCCTGACATTCTGGTGACAGCGCGGGTGAAAATCGCGGCGGTGTCGGGTGGGCGCGCTGCGCGTCTGCCAGCCAGCCTGCGGCAGAATTTTTTGGCGCGCATTCCGCCTCAATAAAAGCCGATCGGAAAATACTTCAAATAAAGATCCGTATAGACGCCACGTTCCGATAAGCGCTTCAGCGCATAATCCAACGTGCGCCGCAACCCCGTGTTGTCCTTGCGCACGGCGATTCCGACACCCTCGCCAAAATAACGGCTTTCCGTAAAGGCGCTCCCGGCAAAATCGCAGCAATTGGCGGCGTCCGTTCCCGCCAGCCAGATCGCTGTCCCAATGCCGTCGGCAAAGGCAATCTGCACTTCATTGCGCTTCAGCGCCGAGCGAAGGGCCAGCACGGAATCATACGCGCGCAGTTCGGTCTTTGGAAAAAACTGCCGGAGATAGGCCTCGTGCGCAGACCGGCCAACGACGCCGACCTTCCTTCCAGCCAACGTTTCCGGTGTGGGATTGGAAAGCGCCGCGTCGCGTCGCGCGATGAACCGTGCGGGCGTTCGATAATAGGGTGCTGTGAAATCGACCTTTTCGCGCGCCTGCGATGTCATGGCCAACGAGGCAATGGCAGCATCCGCCTGCCCCGTGGCGATGGTGTCCAGCAAGGTATCCCAGCGGCGCGGCTGCAGCGTGCAGGGGACATTCAGCTCCTCGCAGATCGCGCGCGCGAGATCGACGTTGAATCCAGTCAAGGACCCATCGGAACCTGTAAAATGAAACGGCGGATAATCATCCTCCGTGATGAAACGGATGGAGCGGATCGTCGAGAGATCCGGCTTCTCCATCCGACGCTGTGGATCCCAGAACGACGGGACGACCGGATCGGCCGCGCGCACGGGCGCACTGCAGACACAGCAAAGCAGTGTCGCCGCGATCCGGAAAAGGCGGATCCATGCAGCCTTTTGAATAGCTAAGCTGAAGCTTTTCGGTCTACCCTTGCTGGGACATTGGGTCATTCTGCAGGGCCGCTGATCCGTGCACTTGGTTGAGACAATTCCTAGCTCGTCGCATGCACTTCCCCCCGAGGCAAGTGGCGCTGCTTATGATCCAACACGCAGCGCGCCACCAAGCGAGGCCACGGCCATTCCGCTTGGCTTTTTGCTGCACGCGGGCCTTTCGCCAGAAGTCCTGAGCCAAGCGCGGCACCTGGCGCGGCAGCAGAACGTGTCACTCCAGGCCGTGCTGATCGCGGAGGGCTTGCTGACCGAGGATGCTTATTATCGTGCGTTGGCCCAGCGCCTGGGGCTGCCTTTCTGTGATGTGCCGCCAGCCTTTGCCAACACTTCGCAGACCGCCGCCGCCATCCAAACCGGTGTTGCCCCGTTGAACGCGACCGCTGGCACGACCACCGCCCGATGGCTGCTGGCACCACCGCGCGAAGGCAGTGAGACCGCTCTTGGCCTGTGGCCCATGAAAGGCGACGGGCTGCGCCATCTGCACCGCGCCCGCGTGCTGCTGACAAACCCGGCGCGGTTTGAAACATGGTGGCTGAAAGCATTTGGCGGTGCCTGCGCGCAGGCCGCAGCCGACTCGCTCCATGCGATTGATCCGACATTCAGCGCGCGGGACACGGCGCCCCGTCCGCACTGGAACCGCCTCTGGTTGCTGCTGCCGGTCCTCGGCGTTTTGGCGCTTGCCGTTTTGAAGCCCGCGCTGCTCTGGCTCTGCGCGATGGGGCTCTGCGGCGGGTTGTTTGCGCTGACAAGTCTCGTCCGGATTCTGGCGCTGGGCGCGAGCTTTGAGCGCGCGGGGGCGAGCGAGACGCCGCCAGATTTAAGCGATGCCCAGCTTCCCG
>CAIZGQ010000356.1 GCA_903932565.1 uncultured Hyphomicrobiales bacterium | reverse complement strand
TGCACCACATTCGCGTTTCGCATGGAGGGAAAATCCATCACGACGATTGAAGGCCTGGGCGGCGACATCAAGTTACATCCAGTTCAAGCGGCCTTTCTGGAACAAGGCGCCTTTCAATGTGGCTTCTGCACATCGGGCATGATTCTGTCCGCTATCGCGCTGCTGGCGCAACATCCGCAAGCCGATGAGGATGAGATCCGGACGTGGCTCAGCGGTAACATCTGCAGATGCACGGGCTATGGCGCGATCCTCTCCGCCGTAAAGACTGCGCAGATGCAAATGCAATTACAAAGCGCAGAGGCCGTTGGTTGATGCACGGAACCGCAAGAGCCAACAAAGAGCCGGGCTTTTCCGCCTATCGCGGCAAGGTTACGGGCGCTTCGCGCTATACGTTTGATATGTCGCTGCCGCATATGCTGCATGGCAAGCTTTTGCGCAGTCCGCACGCCCATGCGCGTCTTCAATCCATCGACACCCGTGCCGCGCTCGCCATGCCTGGCGTTATCTGCGTCGTCACGGGCGCAGACCTGCAGGATCTTGCGGATTGCCATTATGGCGTGGGCCTGCGGGATCAGCCGCTGGTTGCAATCGATCGTGTGCGATATGTCGGTGACATTGTGGCTGGCGTTGTCGCAGTGGATGAGGCGACAGCATGGCGCGCGGCTTGTGCCATCGAGGTTTTTTATGAACCCCTGCCCGCTTTGATGCGCGTGGAAGATGCAGTTGCTGCGGATGCCCCTTTGCTGTTTGAGGGAAAAACGCCTGGCACTGGTCTCATGCTGGGCGCGGGCGCTTCGGGCCGCACGGATCCAGCGCCGAACGTGCTATATGAATACAAATTCGGCTACGGCATTGTCGATGATTGGTTGGCAAAGTCTGCGCATGTGTTCACTGACACGCTGGACATTTCACGCATCAATCATTTCCACCTGGAGCCCTTCGTCAATGTCGCGCATTGGCAGGATGGGCGACTTGAATTGTGGTCATGCAACCAGGATCCCTTTGTTCTGCGTGGTGATCTTTCACGGATCTTCGGGCTGCCAATCAACCATGTCCGCATTCACACACCCCTCGTTGGCGGAGGCTTTGGCGGCAAATCCTATTGCAAGATGGAGCCCCTGCTCGCGCTAATGTCCCGCAAAGCCAATGCTCCGGTGCGCCTGGCGCTGACGATAGATGAAGGCCTTCTCACATTGGTGAAGCATCCAGCCTCACTCACGCTGACGACGGGCGTTGATGCGGATGGCCATGTGCTGGCGCGCAAGGCCGACATTACGCTGGATGGCGGGGCTTATTCGGATGCGTCCGTTTTGGTCGCCATCAAGACAGGCTTTCGCATCGGCGGGCCTTATCGCTGGAAAGCGCTGGATTCGACGGCGCGCGTCGTGCGCACCAACACGGTGCCTTCTGGATCGTTTCGCGGCTTTGGCGGCACGCAGGCGTCTTGGGCGTCCGAGCGACAGATGGATATGATCGCCCATCGGCTCGCGCTTGATCCGGTTGAATTTCGCAAGCGCAACCTCCTGCGTGTTGATGAACCCTTTGCGCCAAACGATCGGGGCATGGATTGCGATCTGGCCGCAGGTCTTGATCACATCGTTGCGCAGATGGGGAGTGTTTCCAAACCCGGGCGCGGCATTGGTTATGCGATTGGGCTGAAAGACGCGGGCGGGTCGGGCAACCACGCGCAAGCCCTCGTGCGGGTGACCCAGGGCGGCGAAGTCATGGTGTGCGCGGCTGCCGTCGATGTCGGACAGGGGGCACCCGCCGCGCTCTGCAAGATCGCGGTTCAGGAACTGGGTCTTCCCCTGCAGGTCGCGAGCTATGCAGCGCTCGATACACAGCACAGCCCGCCCGACAATGGCACGCATGTGAGCTGCGCGACCATGGTGACAGGACTTGCGGTGCAAGCTGCCGCGAAAGATACGCGGGCGCAGATTTTGACGTTCGTCGCCTCGCAGCTTGGTGTTGGCGTGAGCGACATTGAGCTCGAAGGCTGGGCTGCCCGCGTTGGCAGTAAGATCCATCCGCTGGAGCCGATGATCCGCGCGTTTTACGGTGGTGTTGGCTGGGAGTTTATTGGCCGGGGATCGTTCAAGCAGCCCTTCGATGCCGCCGCACCCATGGGCGCGCGCAACATTTCATGGATGCCGTGCTGGTCGGCGGCAGAAGTAGACGTGGATCGCGAAACCGGGCTCATCACCGTGTTGCGTCTCCTGGTCAGCGCCGACGTTGGGCAGGCCGTTGATGTGGACGCCTGCCATGGTCAGATTGAGGGCGCAGCAGCGCAGGCATTTGCACAAGCGATGTTTGAGCAATTGCGTTATGACGGCGAGGCCCCCGCCAATGCGACACCGCTGTCTTACCGCGTGCCGCGTGCCGTTGATCTTCCGGCGCAGTTTAAAAGCTTCGTGTCCGAGCACGGTCTCGGCATCGGGCCAGGCGGCGCAAAAGGCGTTGGCGAAGCTGGCATGCTGGGCATTGCAGCGTCCATTGCCAATGCCGTGCAGGCTGCATGTGGCGCGTCCTTGACGGCGATGCCGTTTTCGCCCGAGCGGGTGCTGGCGGCACTCGACGCTCAGTCGGAACTCTCCTCAACGCCATCAAAGTAAGACCCATGGCGTTTGGTTGTTTCCATGATGTGCTGGCGCAACGTCTCAATGGCGAGCTCGCGATTGCCAGCCATGACTGCGTCGTAAAGCACGTCATGATCGACCTTGTTGACCACGGTGTAACCAAGGCTCGGCGAAATCAGCCGCCGATAGCGGTCGGTTTCCTCGTACCAGCGCGAAACATCACGCAGCAGAGCCGGCATTTCGCAGCCAGACAGCAGCGCCATGTGGAAGTTGCGGTGCGCATCTTCCCAGTCGGCGTCGATGGCGCGTTGATCGCCAACCATCGCGTCCTTGGGGGTGAAGCGCGCATAGGCCTCCTCCACGGCGGCAAGCCAGCGCGGACTCGCCTTCGTCATCGAAAGCTCCAGCGCCCATGGTTCGATATGGCGGCGCATGCCGGCCAGACCAAGCAAGCGATCGCGGCTGGCATCGGCCACGCGGAAGCCGACTTGCGCCTCGTTCTCGATCAGGCCTTCACCCGCAAGGCTCCACAGAGCCTCGCGGATCGGTGTGGCACCGACGTTGTAGCGCTCTTTCAATTCACGAAGTTTGAGATGCGCGCCGGGTGCCAGCACCAGCGAGAGAATGTCGCGCCGCAGGGCCAGTCGAACCAGGTCCGTGAGCGTATCCGCGCCATGTCCGGACGCGTAACCCGCCCCCGGCATGAGATGCGATGTGTCCAACTCGGCCATGAAGGGTTTTGGCATTGGAATCCGCGCTTGCGTGACGAACAAGGGCTGAGTTTAGGCCTAAAGTCGTGAAAACGGAAGCTGAACATCTTGTGAAATATCACAATAACAGGAGAATTTTGTATGTTCATGAGTGAAACAAAATCGGCTGCGACCGAGGTTCTGCGCGCCACAATTCCGGCGGAAGGGCGCTGGTCGGCCAGGATCGCCAAGGGCCAACGGCTCAAAATAATTGACAGCAAAGGCGCGCAAGCCGTTGATTTTCTGGTCTTCTCGGCGCAGATGCCGGTCGATCGCTACAATGCGCCCAACACATTGAAGCTGGCAAAGTCGATCTACATTGAGAAAGGCGTGACGCTCTATTCCGAGCTTGCCCGCCCTTTGATGACGCTGGTCGAGGACACATGCGGCCGCCACGACACGCTGGCTGGCTGCTGCAGCGCCGAGATCAACGAAGTGCGCTATGGGGTCAAGAACACCCATTCCTGCCGCGCCAACTTCATCCAGGAATTGTCGCGCTGGTGCCTGGGTCCTGGCGACATCGTGCCCAACGTCAACTTTTTCATGAACGTGCCAGTCGAGGCCGACGGGGCGGTCGCAATCGCACCCTGCATCTCAAAGGCGGGCGATTATGTGGAGTTGCTGGCGGAGATGGACGTGATTGTCGTGATCTCCAATTGTCCGCAGCGCCACAACCCCTGCTCGGGGTTTGAACCAACGCCCATCGAAGTTGTGATCACGCACTGACAGGCGGCCAGACGTGCGCTCCAAACTCAAACTCGCTGTCCCAGACCTCATCACGAACTCGTACTTTCCCGCTCTGGCCGCGGTGGAATTGGGATTCTTCGAACGCGAGGGGCTCGAAGTCGAGATCGAGCTTGTGGCACCCACCGGCCGAACCTATGCGGCGCTGCGCGACGGTGCAGCCGACTTCGTGGTGGCCGAGGCGCACGCGGCCTTTTCCGCGTTCCCCGGCTGGCAGGGCCTGAAGCTGCTCTGCGCGATGTCGCAGGGGATGTACTGGTTTCTCGTCATGCGGCCCGATATCGCCCGCGCGCGCGGCGATCTCAGCGTTGTCAAAGGGTGTCGCATCGCGGCCGCGCCCTGGGTCGAACTCGGACTGAAGCAATTGCTGCGGGATGCCGGGTTTGATCTCCTGCGCGATGCCATCACGATTGCGCCGCTGGAAGGTTCATTGGGGCCTAAGGTCAATATCGGCGTCACGGCGGCGCTGGCCCTGCAGGAGCGGCGCATCGATGGGTTCTGG
>CAIZGQ010000355.1 GCA_903932565.1 uncultured Hyphomicrobiales bacterium | reverse complement strand
CCGCGAATTTACGTTTGGGCTGTCGGCTGCAGGTCTTGCTTCAGCAGGCCTTGCCTCCGCAGGTCTT
Organism: uncultured Hyphomicrobiales bacterium; assembly: GCA_903932565.1. Classification (GTDB taxonomy): domain Bacteria; phylum Pseudomonadota; class Alphaproteobacteria; order Rhizobiales; family Beijerinckiaceae; genus Terripilifer. Next base: position 3,429 of record CAIZGQ010000355.1, on the reverse strand, counting down.
GCTTCAGCCGGACTTGCTTCCGCCGGACTTGCAGCTCTCGCACCCCGCGCCGCGCGGGCGCAATCGGCTACGACCACGCCGGTCGACTGGCCAGCCCAAACGGTGCGGATCATCGTGCCGTTTCCCGCAGGCGGCACGGCCGATATCCTCCCCCGCATTGTCGCCAATTTGCTCGGGCCCATGTGGAACCAGCCCGTCATCATCGACAACAGGCCGGGTGCTGCCGGCAACATTGGCACGGCCATGGTCGCGGCCGCCAAGCCGACGGGCTACACGCTGCTCGCCGCGCCGCCGCCACCGATTGCCATCAACAAGCACCTGTATCGCAACCTGAGTTTTGATCCCGCCCAGTTGCGCGCCGTCACCATCATGGGCTCCGCGCCCAACGTTGTTGGCACGTCCAGAAAGTTCAATGTCACCAGCATTGCCGAGCTGATTGCACGGGCCAAGGCAGCACCCGGTAGCGTCAACGTGGCCAATCAGGGTCTGGGCTCCACCTCGCATCTCACCGCCGCCATGTTCGAGACGCTGGCCGGGGTGAAGTTCAACCACGTGCCGTATTCGGGCACCGCGCCGGCGCTGAACGATCTCATGGGCGGTCAGGTCGATATCTTCTTTGACAACATCGCGTCGTCGCTGCCCCAGCATCTGGCCGGAACCATCCGTATCGTGGGAGTCTGCTCAGCCGACCGCGCGCCGCAGGTGCCCGCGATCCCAACAATTGCCGAAAGCGGCTTTCCCGGATTTTCCGCCACTGCGTGGTTTGCCATCATGGCCCCGGCTGACACACCCGACGACATCATCAGCAAGGTCAGCCTGGACGTCAGTCGTGTCATCAAGACGCCCGAGGTGCAAAAGTCGTTCATCAATCAGGCGGCACAGCCCATTGGCAACACACCCGCCGAAGCTAGCGCTTTCATCCGGTCTGAGACCAAGCTTTGGGGTGAGGTCATCGAAAAAGCCGGGCTGAACTTGCACGAGTGAGTCCAAAAAAAACGCCGCCCGACAGAGACTGCCGAGCGGCGCGGATTGGATGGAAATCAGATCAATGCTTGAGTGAATCGGGGACAATGCCACCGTTCTCTGCCAGCTTCTGCATGACCTGCTTGTGCAGCCAGACGTTCATCGTCGCGCTGTCGTTCTCGTCACCCGTGTAGTGCAGCTCGGTGGCAAGCGCCTTGCGGGCCGTCAGGCTGCTGTCGAGCTTCAAAAGCTTCATCAGGTCAACGATGGAGCTCTTCCAGTTCAAATCCTCGTCTGACTTCTCGTCGAGCGCTGTCAGCACGGCGACGACATCCACAGGTGCTGCAGGGGCGCCAGCAGCGGTGGCTGCATCGGGAGCAGGCGCGGACGTTGTGGCGTCCGTGGCAGCAGGCGCTGCGGGAGCCGGGGCTGCGTTTGCTTCAGCCGGCTTGGCAGCGTGGAAAATGCTGTTCAGGATCGATCCAAAAATGCTCACGTGTGGTTCCTTTCAAAGACACAAATCAAGGGCTGCATCCTGTCAAAGTTCGCAGCGCGATCGTCGAACAGAAACTGTCCGTCACTCGCTGAAACGACCTATCGACAGACGCACGTGCGCGGCAGAGCTGGTTGAAAAGCCTGAGGCCTGCCTGCGCGCGACCCAGAAAAGATTAGAGCCTTATTGCAACAATCTTGCAACCATACGTCAGGACCCTGACCCCGCCCCTGAAGCTCGCCAGAAAGCTCAAACGCATCAGCGTGTTGGCTGACATAGCTGATGCGTGCGATTTTTTTGTATTTACAATTCTTGCCCGATGCGCCGACTTCAGGGATGGATTTGTTCAGAACGGCACTGCAAACCGATAAAATCCCCCAAGCGCCGGGATTACGTTTCGGCTCGACTCCGAGCCTTGAGGGGCCAGGTGCGTTCTCCCTTTTTGACGTTGGTCTTTGTGACCTGCTGACCTCCTCGCCGACGCGCCGGGCGATTCCCAGCCCATGAACCGACGCCCCAAAATCGCGCCACAACGGAGCCATTTTTTAGCTTGCGGACGCAAGGTCACAAACACGCTCTAACGTTATGCTGGAGCCGGTTTTTTTAGGTTTCAACCCGCGTTTTGTGGGAAATAACCATAGGAATTCACCAACAAACAGCACAGCGCATGGTCAATGTTTGATTAAACTTGCGGGGTCATCCGTTTTTCGCTTGTTGTCCAGCTATGGAACCTTACGACGTCATCGCAACACTCTCTGCACTGGGGCAAATCACCCGGCTCAAAACCTTTCGCGCACTGCTGCGGCACGAGCCGCATGGCATGACCGAAAGCGAGCTGCAATCGCTGCTCAAAATCTCCGGCGACGGACTTTCCGAACAATTGTCCGTGCTCATTGAAGCAGGCCTCGCGACCAGCGCGCATGTGGCCCACGACATCGTCTACCGCGCACGCGCCGAACGACTTCGCGAGATCGATCTGTTCTTTGTCAAAGATTACCCGGCGCGATTTGAACATTGCGCGCGGCTTGCCGCCGATGTCGTCAACGCAACGGAGCCGCAGCACGCGCGCTGAGACTTTGCGCGGCTTGTTCTGGCACTTTCTCAGCAATATGGAATGTTCAGATTGTTGGGTCGCGCCAGGATTGCAATGGCCCGAGCCGCGATGTCTTCTTGTGTTGATGGCGATCCATCCGCCGCAAGACATCGCTCAGGAACGAAATCGCCTCGACCAAAAATGGTCCCTTGTTCAGCATCACGCAGTCCGCGCGTTGCGACATGGCAGCGTCAGTCGTCTCTGCACGACTTGGCAATCCGTCGGACACCAGCCCTTCGAGAACCTGTGTCGCCCAGATCACCGGCACGTGGGCAGCCTCGCAGAGCCAAAGGATTTCCTCCTGTATTTCCGACAGCCGCGCAAAGCCAAGTTCAACCGCAAGGTCGCCGCGTGCGATCATCACCGCGACAGCACGATGACCACCGGCTGCAACAATCAATTGCGGTAGATTGCGCACAGCAAGCGGCGTCTCGATTTTCAGCACGAAGGGCTGCAACGGCGCAGAACCGCGTCGTTTTGCAAGTTCCGCCTCCAAGAGCTTGATATCTTCCACCCTCTGTACAAAGGAAAACCCGACGAGATCGGCAATCTCCGCAACGCTATCAAGTGCGATAAGATCTTCAGGCGTGAGCGGTGGCAGGCGCAGTTCTGTCTTGGGGAAATTCAGGCCCTTTTCCGGTTTCAGCTTCTCGCCCTGCTTCTTGGCCGCAAACACTTCAAGTTCTGCGCGCCCGTCGTGGCATTCCACAACTTTCGTACCGATCTTGCCATCATTGATCCAGACCTCGTCACCCGCCAGGAGCTGATCCAGAATCTCGGGGAAGGACATCGTCAGAATGATCGCGTCGTCCTCCTGCGCGTTCTTGATGGTGGCAACGATGGAAATCTTGTCACCGATGCGAACATGCAGTCCGGGGTT
>CAIZGQ010000354.1 GCA_903932565.1 uncultured Hyphomicrobiales bacterium | reverse complement strand
CGCCACGCGAAGCGAGCGCCACTGCCACCGCAGCCCCCAGATTGCCTGCGGCACCTGTCACGATGATCGTCATCTGTGGCTGCATCGAAGGCTCCTATCGCCACGCTGCCGGTTGCCAAAACGTGAAAGGCGACGGCAGCGGCAAATCCAAACAACATTGTTTCATAGCCGAGCCACTCGCGCCAGATGCAGGCGGCCATGCCTTGATAACCGGCCAATTCAGCCCACCAGACCCACACGTAAATTTGATGACGGAAGCGTCACAAAACTCGCACATTTCAGCGGGATGCGCTAACACCGGTGCGCCATGTCAGCCCGATTCAAGGAGGTGACAGGCCCACTGGAGGAAGACGCATGTCCACAGATCGCAGCCGTTTGCTGTTTCCGATCTTCGCGCCGCTTTACGAGTTTGGCGATAAATGGGGCTGGACGATTCTTCGGATCGTGCTGGGAATCTGGCTTCTGCCGCACGGCTTCCCAAAACTGTTTGGCGACGACGCCATCCCGACATCCCGCAACTTCGTTGCCTTCGGCTGGGCCTATCCGATCGCCTGGGCCTATTTCATCGGAGCTGTGGAATTCTTCGGCGGCATCGCATTGATCCTGGGCATCGGCACGCGGCTTGTGGCCGCCATGGTCGCCGTTCAGTTCTTCGTCATCACGTTTTTCATCATGTATCCCAACTGGGGCTGGAACAAACGCGGCATGGAATATGTGCTGATCATGTGCATCATCGCGGTTCTGTTTGTCTTGCGCGGCGGCGGACGACATTCGCTCGACAATTACTTGAGCAAAGAGCTCTGAGCTGGCTCAAACGCAAAAATAAAAAGCCCCGGCAGCTGTTGGCCTGCCGGGGTTTGGCCTCAAAACCGAAACAGCTTTGCGGGGTTTTCGACAAGCAACTTGCGCTGCAACGCGGCTGTTGTCGCGCAACGTGGCACAAAGTCGATGAGATCGCCGTCGTTTGGCATGAGGCGGACGTTGGGATGCGGCCAGTCAGAGCCCCAGATGACGCGGTCGGGCGCCGTTTCAATCAATTTTTTGGCAAAGGGCACGGCATCTTGAAACGGTGCCGCCCCGGACGACATGCGCTCGGGCCCGGAAATCTTCACCCAGCACTTCTCATCCGTGCGCTGCAGGTCAAGCAGTTTCTTGAAAGCTGGCTGGTCGACACCGCCGTCAGCTGCCTTGATCGTTCCCATATGGTCGATCACATAGGGCACCGCGAGGGAACGCATCTGCGGGAAAAAATCATCGTAAAGAGCGGGCTCAAGATAAAGATCGATGCACCATTTGAGGCCCTTGATCCGGTCCGCCATGCGCTTGACGCGGGAAAAATCAGGCTTACCGCCAAGCCGCGCCAGAAACGCATAACGGCAGCCGCGAATGCCCGCCTGCTCAAGCGCTTCCAGCTCGCGATCGCTGATGGTGTCGGAGACGTTGGCAATGCCCTTGTAGCGGCCACCACTCAGCGCAATCGCATCGGTCACCACACGGTTGTCGAAGCCATGCACCGTCGCGTTCACGATTACAGCGCGCTCCACGCCGATTTTCCCATGCAGTGTCGCAAAGGCCGGAAGCCCAGCGTCAGGCGCTGTATAAGGTCGCGTGGCAGCAAACGGATACACGCTCTGCGGTCCGAAGATGTGTGTATGCGTGTCGATCGACCCGGGCGGGGCTTTGAAGGTTGGCACCTTGGTGTTGGGGTCGGGCGGGGCAATGAGCGGCGGTTCTTTCACCGGCTCGGCAGCCGCCGGAGCCTGGCTCTGGGCGTGTGCCGCTCCCATCGCCACAGCACTGGCCGCCAATGCGAGCGATCCGCCCAGATAGTCGCGTCGATTGAGTTTATACCCCGTTGTCATCGTCGTCTCCGTCGTCCCTACATCTCTCTTGGCCGGAGATGCGTTGCTTTGGAGATTACGCGACGCACGACGCCAAAGCCAATCTGATGGCAAGGCCGGTGGGGCGGTTGCTTGGGCCCGCTTGGCGGTCTTCCACCAAAGATGTGCGCTGACCCGGCACAGCCAGGACTCCACCTTGAAAATGCCCCGCTGTCATGGGACAGTCTTCATGTCATCTCGGATCATGCGGGAGAGATCGATTCGTCCGGGCTGGGAGGTCTGGAGTGGATTGGCGCCGACGGAGCAACCCCCCAGGAAACTCTCAGGCAACAGGGACCGCATGATCTGGACACTCTGGAGAGAGGTACCCGTTTGGTTTTATGCCAAATGAGGGGCCCACCGAAGGGGAAGCCTGACCGGACCACGCGGAACGCACGTGTGGGAAAGACAGGGCAAGCTCTCAGGTACAGCGACAGATGGGGACATCGAGCCGGCGTTCCGCTGGCCTTCGCGTCCTTGTCGTTGGGAGCTGTTCCATGCTGTCCTCATCTCAATCTGCAAACCGTCACATCATCGTTCTTGGCGCTGGCATCACCGGCGTGACCACGGCCTATGCGCTGATCCAGCGCGGCTATCAGGTCACGATCGTTGATCGCCATCGCTACCCGGCGTCGGAAACCTCGTTTGCCAATGGTGGGCAATTGTCTGCCAGCAATGCCGAGGTCTGGAACCATTGGTCGACCCTGGTGAAGGGCTTGAAATGGATGCTGCGTTCGGACGCGCCTCTGCTCTTCAACCCCAAGCCCGGCTGGCGGAAATATTCGTGGATCGCCGAGTTTCTGGCTCAGATTCCGAATTATCGCGCCAATACAATTGAGACGACCCGCCTTGCCATCGCAGCGCGTCAGACCCTGTTTGACATCGCCGCGCGCGAGGGAATCGATTTCGACCTGCAAAAACGCGGCATCCTGCATGTCTATCGGGATCGGGCCGGCTTTGATCACGCGAGCCAGGTGAACAAGCTGCTGAGCGAAGGCGGTCTCGACCGTCAAGCCGTGACGCCAGGTGAGATGCAAGATATCGAGCCAACATTGCAGGGTGACTTTTTTGGTGGGTTCTTCACGCCGTCAGATTCGACCGGCGACATCATGAAATTCACGCGCGGACTTGCGGGCGCCTGCGTTCGCAACGGCGCATCTTTGATGCTGGACACCACTGTCACCGACATCGCGGCAAACGAGGCAGGTGTGCGGCTGTCCTGGCATGCAACCGTTGCGCCGGGCGAAGCAGCTGCGCCTGTTGAGGTGCTCGCAGCCGACGGTATCGTAATCTGCGCCGGTGTTGCCAGCCGCGATTTTGCAGCGATGCTTGGCGATCGCGTGCCGATCTACCCGGTGAAGGGTTATTCCATCACGGTCGAGATGGAGGACGAGGACAGCCGGAACGCGGCACCTCAGGTAAGCCTGCTGGATGATTCTGCCAAGATCGTCACAGCGCGTCTGGGTGCGGGTCGTCTGCGCGTCGCCGGCACGGCGGAGTTCAACGACGAAAACCGCGACATCCGCGCGGACCGCATTGCGCCACTGGTGAACTGGACGCGCGCGCTGTTTCCGGGTGTCGGGACGCAACGTGTGATCCCGTGGGCCGGGTTGCGGCCCATGATGCCGAGCATGTTGCCGCGCGTGAATGCTGGCTCAAGGCCGGGCGTTTTCTACAATACGGGACATGGGCATCTTGGCTGGACGTTGTCAGCGGCGACGTCGGAACTCATTGCCGCGCAAATCGAGGTGGCTTTGCCGCTGTACCGCATTGAACAGATCGCCGCCCGCCAAGGCGTGCCGCTGGCCCGCTCGACGCTGGCCGAATGGATAGGACGCATCGGGG
>CAIZGQ010000353.1 GCA_903932565.1 uncultured Hyphomicrobiales bacterium | reverse complement strand
GGCGGCCGCGGTGGCTAGTCCGGCATTGGGATTGGCGTTGTTGGCGCTGTTGTTCCTGTTGATTTCTTTGCCCTGCATGGCGTTGTGGGCGGGGATCGCACATATTTCGGATGCGCGAAAAGTCGGCCGCGTCGGCGTGAAGGCGCTGCTATATTTCGAAGTTGTGTCGACGTTTGCGCTGATTCTTGGCCTGCTGGTTGGCAAGATCCTGCAGCCGGGCACTGGCTTTAGTCCGTCGGGAAGCAACGCGGCTGCCGTGGCGAACTTTGCCAAGCAGGCCGAGGCAATGAAGCCCGTGGATATGGTGTTGCACATCATTCCCGATTCCGTTGTGGATGCATTCGCCAAGGGCGACATCTTGCAGGTCCTCTTGTTTTCTGTGCTGTTTGGCTTTGCCATTCTTGCCATGGGTGAAAAAGGCACAGCCCTGCGCGGCATGATCGATGACACAGCCCACGGCGTGTTTGGCGTCATCGCGATTGTCATGCGCGCCGCGCCCATCGGTGCGTTCGGCGCGATGGCCTACACCATCGGCAATTTCGGGACGGGGGCCATCGTCAGCCTGCTTGGCCTGATCGCCACATTCTACCTGACAGCGTTCCTGTTTGTTGCGGTCGTGCTGGGTGCGATTGCCTGGTTCGTCGGCTTCAACATTTTCCGCTTTCTCGGCTACATCAAGGACGAACTTCTGGTCGTGCTCGGCACAAGCTCGTCGGAGAGCGCCCTGCCGCAATTGATGGAAAAGCTGGAGCGGCTTGGCTGTTCGAAGTCCGTGGTGGGGCTTGTGGTTCCAACCGGCTATTCGTTCAACCTCGATGGCACCAACATTTACATGACGCTGGCCACTGTGTTCATCGCGCAGGCGCTTGGTGTGCCAGTGACCTTTGAGCAGGAATTGCTGATCCTCGGCGTGGCGATGCTGACCTCAAAAGGCGCTTCGGGCATTTCGGGTGCCGGTTTCATCACGCTGGCGGCAACGCTGGCCGTGGTCGATCCGCGCCTCGTGCCCGGCATGGCCATTGTGTTCGGGATCGACAAGTTCATGAGCGAATGCCGCGCCCTGACCAACCTGACGGGCAATGGTGTCGCCACCATCGTCGTTTCCTGGTGGGAAGGCGAGCTTGACCGCGACAAGCTGAACGCAGCCCTGGGCAAGAAGGTCCACATCGAAGCTGCGGCCGATTACGTCAACAACTGATATTTTCGTCAGACTTATTCCAACACCCGGCCTCGCGCCGGGTGTTGTTGTTTGGGGCTGGCCCAAGCCCCAAGCCCCAACCCCAAGCCATACAATTTGCGGCCTCCCGCATTCGGGTCGCCGTTGTTAGAAGCGCTTGCCAGGGGCTCGGCTGTTTGATAAGAACATAAGAAGAACAAAATTTCACAGGCTTGATCATGGATCCGCCATCCTCAGGCGGGAGGGTGCTACCTGTGGACAAGGCCGATTGGTGCCTCGCAAACCTCGCTGGCAAGCAGTGAGGGGCGTAAGGTGCAATTTGATCATTGTTGTGTGCGTCCCGATTGCGGCGCTGATGTTTGGAGATGGCCATGGCTGGCAGCGTCAATAAAGTCATTCTCATCGGCAATCTGGGCCGCGATCCGGAAGTGCGGCGCATGAATTCTGGCGACGCTGTGGTCAGTTTCAGCATTGCGACAGCAGAATCATGGCGCGACAAGGCGTCCGGCGAGCGCAAGGAAAAGACTGAGTGGCACAACATCGTCATCTTCAATGAGAACCTCGGCAAGATTGCCGAGCAATATTTGAAGAAGGGCACCAAGGTTTACATCGAGGGCCAGCTCCAGACCCGCGAGTTCACCGACAAGGACGGCAACCAGCGCAAGTCGACCGAAATCGTTCTGCAGCGGTACCGTGGTGAGTTGACGATCCTCGACAGTCGCGGCGGTGGCCGTGGAGAGGGTGATGATGATCGTGGCAGCATGTCGGGCTCGGGTTCGTCCGCGTCGTTCGGCCGGTCCTCACCCATGGATCGAGGTGGTGCAGCCCCCGAGCGCCGTCCTGCGACGGTGGGCGGCGGGCGGATGTCCGACGCGATCGACGACGACATTCCGTTTTGAGGCGGGTTGACGCTCGAACGATTTGGGCTCGGAAGATTTGGGCTCGAGAGATCGGGTTTGGACACGAGGCTTAGCCATCTCGGCCAGCCTATAATTCCGATGCAGGGGCAGGGCGACGCCTTCAAATTGTTGACGGCTGTGTGCGGTTGCTGTGTGCGTTTGCTCGTTGAATTTGGGCGGCTTGTTTGGACGCGGAGATCGGTGAATGGCGGAATCGGATCGCGCCGCCTTTGTCGAGAAGCGCATTTTTGAGCTTCCATCCTTCACGACAGTCTCTGGTCAAACAATCAACGCTGTGCGTGTTGGCTGGGAATCCTACGGCACGCTGAACGCCGACAAATCCAACGCCATCCTGATCAATCATTATTTCTCCGGCACGAGCCATGCCGCTGGCCGCTACAGCGCGAACGACCTGGCGCTCGGCTATTGGGACGATCTGATCGGGCCGGGAAAAGCCATCGACACGGATCGTTTTTTTGTCCTCTCGTCGGATACGCTGGTCAATCTCAACGCGCGTGACCCGAACGTCGTCACAACAGGCCCAGCGTCGATCAACCCGGCCACAGGAAAACCCTACGGGCTTGATTTCCCCATTGTCACGATTGCGGATTTTGTCGCGGTGCAAAAAGCGCTGGTCGACAGTCTGGGCATCACAAAGCTGCATGGGGTCATGGGGCCCTCCATGGGCGGCCTGCAGACGTATGAATGGGCCGCGTCCTACCCCGACATGATGAGCCGCATCATTTGTGTCATCAGTTCGGGTGTCGTGGACCCCTGGATTGCCGCGTGGCTTGAAATCTGGGGCAGCCCAATCCGGCAGGATTTGAAGTGGCGCAACGGCACCTACGATCCGCAGGACCCGCCGCTTGAAGGTCTGACGCAAGCCTTGAAGATCGTGTCCCTACATGCGCT
>CAIZGQ010000352.1 GCA_903932565.1 uncultured Hyphomicrobiales bacterium | reverse complement strand
TGTCGGGATGTTGTTGGTGATCATGTAAGATTCAAACCGGCCCCGGCCCTGGTTGGCGAGGTCGCGCCACATGCTCTCGTCGGTCGCGGTCCAGCTGACCGGCATGTCAAAGGCGACAAGATCCGGCAAATCCGGCCCGAGACCGATGCCTTCAATGTAGGAGTCAAAGCGCTTGCCCAGCGCGTGCGCTGTTACCAGCACGTTTTCGAGCCCGGAGTGCAGTTCCACAGGAACCAGAATATTCTTCATGTCGTGGCTCCAAACGCCGTGGCCGAATTGTCTTGGTCAAAATGTTTTGGGTCGCTGCGGCCCGACCCGGTGACTTATGAAATTAGCGCAAAGTGTGGACCCACGCCATATCAGACCTAGTGTCCAAAGGGCTGAGGCATCAGTCCTTACGATGGTTTTTCAGTGCCCCTGTTCGGAATCAAGATGCGCCATCTGTGCGGCAGCATATCGATCCCCGGCCACAGCGCCTTTTGGCATCGCCTGCTCCAGCGCCGCCAGATCCTGAGCTGACAATTCAAGATCGGCTGCGCCCAACGCCTCGGTCAGCTGATCGCGACGCCGCGCGCCAAACAGCGGCACAATATCGATGCCTTGCGCGGCAACCCAGGCAATCGCCATTTGCGTGACGCTATGTCCCCTTGCATCTGCCACGGTGCGCAGCGCTTCGACCAGCGCCAGATTGTGCGTGAGGTTATCGCCTTGAAAGCGCGGGCTCTGGCTGCGGTAATCGGGGGCGCGCCCCGCAACCTCACCCCAATGCCCACTGAACAGCCCGCGCGACAGCACGCCGTAGGCGGTGATGCCAATCCCGAGCTCGCGGCAGGTGGCCAGAATACCGGTCTCGATTCCCCGGCTCGCCAGCGAATATTCGATCTGCAAATCACACACCGGATGCACCGCAGCCGCGCGGCGCAGCGTGGCGGAGCCGACTTCCGACAGGCCGATGTGGCGCACATATCCGGCTTTCACCATGTCCGCGAGCGCGCCCATCGTGTCTTCAATGGGCACAGCCGCATCGAGGCGCGCCGGGCGGTAGATGTCGATGTGATCGACGCCAAGCCGCCGCAGCGAATAAGTCAGACCATTCTTCACAGCTGCAGGCCTTGCATCAAATCCGACCCAATTGCCGCCGGGATCGCGCATCGCACCAAACTTGACGCTCAGCACCGCCTTGTCGCGATGGGCCGAGCTCCGCAAAGCCTCGCCGATCAGCATCTCGTTATGACCTGAGCCGTAGAAATCACCCGTGTCGAGAAGCGTCACGCCCGCCTCGAGTGCGGCATGAATTGTCGCCAGACTTTCGCTGCGATCCGCCGGGCCGTAATAGTCCGACATGCCCATGCAGCCGAGCCCAAGTGCGGACACGTTCACACCGTTGGTTCCCAATTGACGGTTCTGCATGGATAGCTCCTCAGGTTTGTTGAGCAACGGACATTGCACGCAATCAGCGAGCGTCTGAGCGCGGATTTGATCTTGCGCAAAGCCAGCAACGTTGACATGTCAGACCGCAACACCGACGTTGGCCTGGCATTGAACTTTGCTTCCATCCGGGATTATCAGAAATTCGCGCGACATGCTTCGAGCACACGACCTTCGAGCTCAAGATTTGACCGGCTGGTCTGAGCGTACCAATGCGGCCGCCCAAAACGCCATGTCGGGAAAGACCCACGGCCTGAGGGCATTTTTGCCGTTTGTCGGGCCTGCTGTCATTGCCTCGGTGGCCTACATGGACCCCGGCAATTTTGCGACCAACATTCAGGCTGGCGCAAAATTCGGCTACGAATTGCTCTGGGTTGTTGTCGCCGCAAATCTGATTGCCATGCTGTTTCAGGGGCTTTCTGCCAAGCTCGGCATCGCGTCCGGCCGTTCGTTGGCGACCGTCTGTCGCGACCATTTGCCCCGTCCGCTCGTCATTTGCATGTGGATTGCCAGCGAGATGGCGGCCATGGCAACCGACCTCGCGGAATTTCTGGGCGGCGCGATTGGCCTGTCGCTGCTGTTTCACCTGCCGCTGCTGGGCGGTCTCGCCCTGACGGGCCTTGTCACCTACGCCATCCTGGTCATGCAGGGAAAAGGCTTCCGGCCGATGGAAGCCATCATCGGCGTGCTCGTTCTGGCCATTGGTGGCTGCTACCTGCTGGAACTCGTGCTCGCCCCGCTTAACTGGCCTGAGCTTGCGCGTGGCGCTTTCACGCCGACCCTGCGCGATGGGGATGCGCTGCTCCTGGCAGTCGGTATCGTTGGCGCGACCGTCATGCCACATGCGATTTATCTGCACTCAGGCCTGATGCATGACCGGGTCGAGATGAAGACAGACGCGGCACGGCGCAAAGCCTTGGGCTATTCCAATCGCGAAGTGATCATCGCGCTGAGCCTTGCGGGCCTCGTCAACATGGCGATGATTGCGGTCGCCGCCTCTGTGTTTCATGCCTCCGGCCGCACGGATGTGGCCGAGATTGAAACCGCCTACCAGACACTGACGCCATTGCTGGGCGCGGCCGCGGGCAGCGTGTTTCTGATTTCCCTGCTGGCCTCGGGCCTTTCCAGTTCAGTCGTGGGCACCATGGCGGGCCAGGTGATCTGCCAGGACTTTGTCCACATGCGCATCCCGCTCTGGTTGCGGCGCGTGGTGACCATGGCCCCGGCCTTCGTGGTGGTCGCCATGGGCGTTGGCTCAACACAGGCCTTGATCATGAGCCAGGTTCTGCTGAGCCTGTTTCTGCCGGTACCCATGGCCGCGCTGATCTGGTTTACCTCGCGCCGTGACGTCATGGGCAATTTCGTGAACAGCCGCCCGATGACAGCACTGGCGATCGCTGCGGGCCTGGTTGTGTTCACGCTGAATTCGGTGCTGCTGGTGTCGATTTTGCGCGATGCGCTCGCCTGACCGAAACGGCTGTTACGTCGGCGCGAACAGGCCGCGCACCTTCGACCAGATGGATCGCTGCTGCTCTTGCTTGCGCAGCGTCTGCGCCACCAGAAGCGCGGTATATTCATCCCGCTCGCCGGGGATAAATGCATCGAACGCCGCCCAGAACTGCTGGCGCAGGTGATCTTTCTCCATCAGGATTTCGTGGCGGGCGCGGTCAATCACGATCAGCTTGCCTGCCTTGAGGCGCGTCGCAAACCGCTCGATGGCGCGCGAATCCACAAGCCGGTCGTCACTGGCGGCAAACACCAGCATCGGCACCATGGTCCGGCGGGGAAACTCCGGGTCCTGAAAATTTCGCATCAGGCGGAACGCAGCATTCACCCAGCCGATGGTTGGATCGCCAACAAACAAGTGCGGATCTGCCGCGATCACCGCATTGAGGCGTAAAAAGCGATCCAAATCCGACGTCAGGCGGTTCGACTCGAACGGACCCAGCGTCGGATAGGCCCGACGGCGGACATTGGGAATAAACAGCCCGCCCAGCCCGAGCAGATCCAGCGTCGCGGCCAGACCCCGCAGCACGGGGGCAAACGAGAGACCCTTCAGCCCGATCATCGGGGCCGTCAGCACGAGCCGCTCAAAGGGCGAGCGGCCATTTCGCGCCTGTGTCAGCAGGATCGAGGCGCCCATGGAATGGGCGAGCCCAAACCAGGGTTTTGGACAAAACGGCTCCAGCACCTGCTCAAGCACCGCATCGATATCGCGCTGATAGAGCCCGAAATCGTCGATATGGCCTTTGCGGCGATCATCGAGCTCGCGGTCGGACATGCCCTGCCCGCGCCAGTCAAACGCGACCACCACGAGATCGCGCGCCAGCAACTCGCCAATGGTCTCAAAGTATTTTTCGACAAATTCCGCCCGTCCACCGGCCAGCACAATTGTGCCGCGCGGTCGGCCTGCCGGATGCCAGCGAACCGTCCGCAACCCGATGCCGTCAACGGCGCGGATCATGGCTGGCACCGCGCCCGGAGGCGCAGGATTGGCGGTCGTGCTGATGAGTTCCATGGATTCGGACAGGTTCGAACGCCTCAGACTGATCCGGCTGCGTGCAAAGGTACCTCAGGACGCTGCGCCTCAGCACGTTGCGCCTCGACTTGCACCTGCGCTGGCGGATTGTTGGGTGCGGCGGCGTTGGGCACGACCGGCGGCACCAGCCGGGGTGCATCCAAAGCCTCTGCCATGCGCAGGACGTCCTTGCCGATATCGCTGATCGCGCGGCGCAGCATGGCGGTCTCGTCCGCATCGACCTCTGCCGCACGGGGCGCGTCCTTGCCTGCGAGTTCCAGCTCGGTCAGTTGCGCACGGGCTGAGGCG
>CAIZGQ010000351.1 GCA_903932565.1 uncultured Hyphomicrobiales bacterium | reverse complement strand
GCGATCCGGCAATGATTGGAGCAGAAGGGTTTTCCATCTTCGGCGACATGCCCACAAAACCGATAATCAGCCGGAGCGTCCAGACCGCTGCATTCGAACTTGCAGACGTCGTCGGTCAGTTCGAGCAGAGTCAGGTTGCGCGGCGGGGCGGCGGCGACCACCCGTGGCACGAACGGCACCGGCACTGCCCGCGGCGCGACGACGCTGCTCTTCATTGGCCCCGTGCGACGTCTGATCCTGGGCATGATCGGGCCTGCCTTGCCAATCTTCAGGTCGTCATTTCTCGTCCGCGTCGCATGATCGGCAAGGCCGAGCCGGTTCGCCTTGCCGATGACGGCGTTGCGCGTCATGCCGAACCTCTCGGCGATAATGCCGGCGCTGTAGGTGGACCAGAGCTCTCTCAGTTTTTGGGTAAGTTCATCCGTCCACGGCGAAGGGCTGCGGGTCATTGTGGCCTCGTTTGGTGATGAAACGGGAACGCGGAACGCTACGGTCTATCCTCGGGGAGGATCGTGTCTGCCAACTCCAGAAGTTTGCGCGCGCAGGCCGTCAATGTCCGCGCGATAGAAGTCCGAATCGCCCGCGTTAAGTCTGGATTCGAGGCGGACGAGTAGCATCTTGACCTGCTGCAATTCATTCCGCGCCGCCTTTTCATTTTTGATACGCAACGCTTCCTGAATTTGTTCGATCTCATAGGCCTCGACGCGGCGAGCTTTGCGATACCAAAGGTCGAATGTCCGCCAGTAAGTCAGACGCGCCAGCCGGGCAGCGCGATCAATGGAGGTCTTGACGCGCTCGCCCGATGCCCATGGCTCGGACAATTCACGCAGCATCGCCGCCGCCTTGCTCCCAAGAGAATTGGGAGACCTCCCATCAATTAACCCGCATATTCTGGACATGGGTACGCTCCGATTACTGCAGGAAATAATTGACCGCGATCTCGCGTGGCATATGCTCTGGCGAGAAATCGGGGTGGGTGGCAATCCAGTGATTGAAAGCCGCTTCCGTTTGGCGCCGACGACGAAACACCAGCCACGTCAGGCATGGCCCGAGCGTGCAGCTCAGCAGAACCCACCAGCCAATGATCTTGAGGGCCAACATCATGCGCACCTCCGTACCATTGCGGCGGCGGCAATGTCTCACAGGAGACCAACCGACCTGCAACATTGTGCAAAAGAACGCAGAATTTTCCGTAACGTGTCGGAATTTAGTTTTTTTCGAGAAACGGTTGTGCTTGCATAGCCCCAGAAACTCAACCCAAAGGGGCGGCAAAAATGAGCGAGCAGTTTCTCGATTGCGTAGGCGTGCCGGAATTCTTCGTGACCCATATCGGGGCAATCGAGGACGCCGGGAGCGGAATGGTCCGAACGATAAGGTGCATCAAGCGAAGCGGAGTGCTGATTCCGATTGTGAGCTGCGTCGTGCCAGCGATGGCCATGCTGGAGGCGCAGGCGATCATCAGGGCGATCGCGAAAAAGTCGGCTTGCGGGGACAGCATCGCGCACTGAGGTCATGCGGCGCTCCCCGCAGACCCAGAGTGTTCGAGTTCACTCAAAACGGATTCGATGTCGAGAAAATCGTTTGGCGTCACCGCTCCGGCTGTCTCGCGAACGATTTCCTTCATGATCGCCTTGCCCGGAAGTGTTTCGGCGCAGTAGGCGCTAATCATCTGCGGCGTCACCCCGATATTGTGCGCGAACTCGTCGCGCCGCTTGCGGGAGCCGTCCGGATTTGGGGTGTTTAGCCATTCTGAAAGTTTCATGGCCGTTTTATAGCATGGCAATAATTATAGCGCAACAAGAATTATAGCGAATCCCAGTTGGCCATGGAAATCGACCTGCTAAATTATAGTATGGCCAAAAAAGCAGCAAAGCGCGTTGTCCCGCGGTTCAAGACGAGGGTCAGGCGTAAGACCTATTTCAAGGCATGGCGCAAAAAGCGCGGCATGACGCTGGAGCGCGCCGCTGAGATAGCTGGCATGACCCCAGGAAACCTGTCGGCGATGGAGCGCGGAACGCAAGGTTATACCCAAGACGGATTAGAAGCCCTTGCAGATACCTACGGCGTGCCGCCTGGCTGGCTCACCGACGTCGATCCTGACGACCTTGGCGATATCTTGCCGATCTGGGAGCACGCCAAGCCCAGCGACCGACAGAAGATCGTCGATATCGCCCGGACGATCACGGGCAG
>CAIZGQ010000350.1 GCA_903932565.1 uncultured Hyphomicrobiales bacterium | reverse complement strand
GTGGCGAACTGGCCAAAGCGACCCTTGAAATCGGCGCGGCCGCGCGCTGCAAATTCATTGCTGTCGCGGGCGAGCTTGATTGCAAGCGGCACATCGTTGAACCAGATGCCGGGCCCCGCCAGCGAAAGCATGGCGGTCTCAATGCCGTTGCGATCCATGGTGTCGACGGATGCCTGCAGGCTGAGGCCTTTCAGCTGCGGCGGAAAGATATTCCGCTCGCGGGCGTTGTCGGCAAACAGGGGGGACAGGAAATGGTGGTGGACATCGATGCGGCGCGGGGACGTTTGCGCATAAGCAGGGCTGTATCCAGCCCCAATGCTCGCAGCGGCGGCGCCGGCCAGTGTCTTCAAGAAACCCCGACGCGGCATGGCGCAACCGCACGCCTGCGTGTGCATGGTATGGGGCGCTGGTGCAGCATCGCTCGAGCATGAGAACATGCGTTGATCCTCCCTGACTTTTGTGTGGGCTGTCACGGCGCGTCTGACGACGCCATGCAGGCCTTGGGTTTATTATGCACGCGGAATGGGCCGGGTCACGTGCCAAAGGTGGGATGGTTGTCTGCATACCCTCATCCGCCCCGCGCTGCGGGGCACCTTCTCCCAAGGGAGAAGGATAAGGCTGCGACCAACCCTCTCCCACCGAACCCGGCTCTAGCCGGGGTTCGGCATGATGAAGGTGCAAATCCGGCGAACCTGACCTGCGATCGCGAGAGTGCCCCCAGCGGGGCTGATGAGGCTACAGTCTTCAAAAATAGGGGTTCTGAATGTCTGACACCGGACCTGCCTGGGTGATGCCGCAGTCACGCTCTGCGCCGCGTTCAAGACTAGCGCTTGGCGTTGGCATTGTTGCAGGTTGTGTCTGCGTCGCCAGCGTTGTGCCTTCCATGATGTCGGTGATGATGTTCGACGCACCGGGTTCTGAGAACAATCCTTATGTCTGGGCCTTTTTCGCCGGAATCTTCTGCGCACCGCTGGTGTTTTTGGGAACGTCAGTGCTGGCCATCTGCGCGTATGTCTGGCGCAGACGGCGTCTGCTGCAACTCGCCATCGGTCTGCCGTGCGTGCTGACGATATATGTCATCGTGACAATTATCCTGCTGCAAAGTAGATGCGCAGGGTCCTTCACCTGCACCGGCTAGCAAGGCCTCACCGCCACGCCGGATTGCCTCACTTCTTTGCCAACCCATAGGGTCCGCTCCGATATGTCCGACTTAAAACCGTCTCTTCATGCGCCCAGCTCTGCCAAAGTGTTGGGGTTTGCAGGCCTCATTCCGTTTGTCGGCTGCATGTTGGCGGCCCTGCTTGCCGGTGAAACCCTACGTCCGCTCGCGCTGCAGGCGCTGATGGCCTATGCGGCGGTGATCCTGTCGTTCCTGGGGGGCGTTCACTGGGGCCTCGCCATCGCCGTGCCGCGTCGGTGGGATTCGGACGAATCGCTGACCTCCGTGCGCCTTGCCTTCAGCATTGTGCCGTCGCTGGTCGCCTGGGGCGCGCTGCTGATGCCGCTGCGCTTTGGCATGCTAGTTACCTCGCTCGCCATCGCGCTCGTGCTGATGCTCGATCAGAAAGCCGTTCGGGAGGGCACGTGTCCGGTCTGGTATC
>CAIZGQ010000349.1 GCA_903932565.1 uncultured Hyphomicrobiales bacterium | reverse complement strand
GCCGAGCGTGTCCATGCAGGGGATGAGCTGTTCCAACGCGCCAATCGGCTGACGCTTCTCGCGGATCGCCGCGATGAATTCGCGGTCTTCCAGCTCGATGCCATCAAACGACACCGCCACCTGCGACAGATCAATCTGGTTCTTCTTGCCGTCGAAGAGATCGTCGTAATAAGCGTTGTACGTGCCGTTATCACAGATGTAACGGAAGAACGAACCAATCGGCCCGTCATTGTTGAACGAGAGCGACAGCGTGCAGATCGCGCCTGACGGCACCTTCAGCACAATGCCCATATCCATCGCAATTCCCAGCGTGGGATGAATCGGGCCCTGCACGGCATAACAATCTGAGACGACTTCGCCCGTCTGATACATGAACAGATCGACTGTGTGCGCGGCGTGGTGCCACAAAAGATGGTCCGTCCAGCTGCGCGCATTGCCAGCTGCGTTCATGTTCTGGCGGCGGAAGAAATAAGTCTGCACATCCATCTGCTGGATGGCGAGTTCGCCCTTCACCACACGCTGCTTGATCCACTGATGGCTCGGGTTGAAGCGACGCACGTGACCGCCCATGGCCGTCACGCCCGTCTCCTTGGCAATCGCCACAAGGCGATGGGCTTCTTCGACGCTGTCCGTCACCGGGATTTCCACGAGCACGTGCTTGCCCGCGCGCATGACCTGCTCGGCCTGTTTGAAATGCATCTTGGTTGGGGTTGTCAGGATCACGGCGTCGGCGCGCTTGATGCCTTCCGCCAAATCCTGCGTCCAATGCGGAATGCCGTATTTGGTAGCGACCTGTTCCGTTGACGCCGCACTGCCACCAACAAGTGACACAACTTCGACGCCATCGATGCGCTTCAACGCATCAAGGTGTTTTTGACCGAAGGCACCCTGGCCCGCGACACAAATTTTCATGGGATCTCCTCACGTCTTTGCCGACGTCACGCGGCATGTCTTTGTTCGCAAAATTGAAAAAGCCCAACAGATCGGGGTGATCTGTTGGGCTCGAAAAATCAGGCCGCGGCGGGCTCGAGAATGATATGGCCAACCGCCGTGTTGGACGCGGGCACCGTGTAGAAGCGATAGGTTTCCTTGATCTCTTCACCATCCAGCGCGCCGCGCATCACGAGCCACATCACCATCTCGACACCCTCGGCACCGGCTTCACGCATGTATTCCACATGCGGAATTTTGGTGAGGCCCTTGGGATCCTTTGTCATGCCGTCAAGAAATGCCGTGTCGAATTTCGTGTTGATCAAGCCCGCGCGCGGGCCGGAAATCTGATGCGACATGCCGCCCGTGCCAAAGATCACGACACGCAAATCTTCCGGCCAGGATTCCACAGCCTTGCGGATCGCTTTGCCCAGATTGTAGCAGCGGTTGCCCGTTGGCGGCGGATACATCACGACATTCACAGCCAGCGGAATAACCGGGAAGGGCCATTCCTTGGGCGAGCCGCAGAGCAGGTTTAGCGGCACGGTCAGACCGTGATCAACTTCCATCGCATTGACGATCGTCAGATCGAATTCGTCCAGAATGACGGACTGCGCGATGTGGGCGGCAAGCTCGGGATGCCCATGCACCACCGGCACCGGGCGCGGCCCCCAGCCTTCATCGGCAATC
>CAIZGQ010000348.1 GCA_903932565.1 uncultured Hyphomicrobiales bacterium | reverse complement strand
CTATCGGGACATGGCCGCACGGCCAAGCTGACCGACGCGGCGCAGACCTCATAACAGCGATCAGACTTTGTTCGATATCAAGGACGCGACTCGCGTCATGGGTTTTGGTGGGGCAGAGCCAAGGGCCCGGCGACACATGTGTGCCCCCTGCCCCGAAGCCATGGAGCAAACCATGTCGATCAGGGATCTGTTACTTCTTTTGGACACGGACACGCGGGCCAGCAATGTCGGCGATTATGCGGTGTCTTTGGCACAGCAAACGAAAGCCCACCTGACAGCGGGCGGTGTGGCACTGGAGTTTGTGCCACCTGCATCCTTCATGGGCGATTACCCCTATGACATGATGGCCAAGATCACTGCGGAAACCCGCACCACCATTGAAGCGGCCTATAACAAGTTTGCAACAGCAGCGCCGCCCGATGTGCAGATGGAGCTGGTGACCATCCAGGCGCTGCCCGGGGAGGCGCGCGAAGAGTTTGGCAAGCTTGCACGCCACTTTGACATGACCATCGTCGGCCAACCGCATGAAGACGTGTCCGATGATGAACTCGTGGCGGAAGCTGCGCTGTTTCGCTCGGGACGTCCCGTGCTGATCGTGCCGCACATTCACAAAGGTCCGGCAAAATTTGGCCACGTGCTTGTGGCCTGGGACGGCGGCCGCACGGCAGCCCGCGCTATCGGCGACGCCATTCCGCTCCTGCGCCTCGCGGGACGTGTGGAAGTGATCAGCATCGCCTCCAACAAGCTGGAGCCGGACGAATTGCCGGGCTTCAATATGACGCGCCATCTCGCCCGCCAGGGCATCAACGCGGAAGTGCGCCGCTTGCCGGACGGACCGGACATTGGATCCATTCTCTTGTCTTATGCCGCCGACAGCGCCGCTGATCTCCTCGTGATGGGCGGCTATGGACACGCACGCTGGCGTGAGTTTGTGCTTGGCGGCACGACGCGCACAATCCTGCAATCCATGACGCTGCCGGTGTTGATGTCGCACTGAGATTGCAGCCGCAACATATCGCTGTTCAGGCCGGGTGGGTTTCGTCATGAAGCCTGCCTTGCCTTTGTTTGTGCGCCAAAAGTATAGCTTCAACGCCACCGGCCCGGCCCTTGCGGAACGCGTCCCGGCATGGCTAGGGTGCAAGTCTGTAGGGGTCGTTCTGATGTGTCCTTGCAGGTGATAGATCGCGTGCGCAGAATAACTGCGCCATTGGGGGGAAGAGGGCTTGCGTGAGCGCTGATTACGTCCTTGAGACACAGGGATTGACCAAGGAATTCGCAGGTTTCGTTGCGGTTCGCGAGGTCAACCTGAAAATCAAGCGTGGGTCCATCCATGCGCTGATCGGCCCCAATGGAGCCGGCAAAACCACATGCTTCAATCTGCTCACGAAGTTTCTGACACCGACCCGCGGCACGATCGCGTATCAGGGCCAGGACATCACCGCGATGCAGCCCGCAGATGTCGCGCGGCTGGGCCTTGTGCGCTCATTCCAGATTTCGGCTGTGTTTCCGCATCTGACCGCCGTCGAGAATGTTCGAATTGCTTTGCAGCGCAAGCGCGGAAACTCGTTTGACTTCTGGAACAGCAAGTCAATTTTGAATGAGTACAATGATCGGTCCGAACAGCTTTTGGCGGACGTTGGCCTGACTGAATTTTGCGACACCAAAGCTGTCGAGATGCCTTACGGCCGCAAGCGCGCGCTGGAAATTGCAACAACGCTGGCGCTGGAACCTCAGATGATGCTTCTCGACGAGCCGATGGCCGGCATGGGGCATGAAGACATCGACAAGGTTGCAGCGCTCATCAAGCGCGTATCTGCCAACCGCACCATTCTGATGGTCGAACACAACCTGAATGTCGTTGCCAAGCTCTGTGACACCATTACCGTTTTAACGCGCGGACAGATCCTCACGGAAGGCGATTACGCCACTGTGTCCAAGAACAAGGATGTGCAGCAGGCTTACATGGGAGTTGGCAATGGTTGATGTCGCAATCGCGCCGGCCAATGCCTCCACGACCCCCATGCCAGGCGGCAAGCCGCTTCTCAGCGTGTCCGGGCTCGAAGCTTGGTACGGCGAATCCCACATTCTGCATGGGGTGAACTTTGATGTTCATCCAGGTGAGGTTGTCACCCTGCTTGGCCGCAACGGTGCCGGCAAAACAACAACGCTGAAGTCGATCATGGGCATTGTTGCCAAGCGCAAAGGTGCCGTGTTTTTCGAAGGCAAGGATGTCATTCGTCAGACATCGGACAAAATTGCGCGCGCGGGTATTGCATTATGCCCGGAAGAGCGCGGCATTTTTTCGAGCCTCGATGTGCGCGAAAACCTGATGCTGCCGCCTGTGGTGCGCCCCGGCGGCCTGTCGCTCGACACCATCTTCGAACTGTTCCCCAACCTGCTGGAACGCTTGAATAGCCAAGGCACGAAGCTTTCGGGCGGTGAACAGCAGATGCTGGCGATTGCGCGCATCCTGCGCACGGGCGCGCATCTTTTGATGCTGGACGAACCCACAGAAGGTTTGGCCCCCGTCATCATCCAGCAAATCGGTCACACGATTGCAAAGTTGAAGGCGCAGGGCTTCACTATTCTGCTGGTCGAGCAGAATTTCCGGTGGGCGTCGACCATCGCGGATCGCTATTATGTCATGGAACACGGCCGCATCATCGATGCGTTCGCAAACGCGGATCTCGAAGCCAACATGGGCAAGCTCCATGAATATCTCGGGGTCTAAGACAAAGGCGCAAGCCTTAAAAAAGGGAGAAACACCAATGAAAAAAGCCATTTCTTATCTCGCGCTTGTTGCAGCGATGACCGTCGCTGGAAGCGCGTATGCCCAGGACAAGACGGTCAAGATCGGCGTTTTGACCGATATGTCCGGCCTTTATGCTGACGTCGCTGGCCCCAGCGCCGTGCTCGCTGCGCAGATGGCAGTTGAGGATTCTGGACTTCTGGCCAAGGGCTGGAAGATCGAAGTGATCTCCGCCGATCACCAGAACAAGGCTGACATTGCTGGCAACATTTCGCGCCAATGGGCCGATCAGGACAAGGTTGATCTCATCGTTGACGGCGTGAACTCGGCCGCCGGTCTTGCGATCACGGTCGCCGCGAAAGAAAAGAACATTGCCTACATCAACTCAGGCGCCGCCTCGTCTGATCTAACGGGTTCCGCTTGCACACCCAACATGGTCCACTGGACCTATGACACCTACATGCTCGCCAATGGCACCGGCAAAGCTGTTGTGAAGGCTGGCGGTGACAGCTGGTTCTTCCTCACGGCCGACTACGCCTTCGGCCAGGCTTTGGAGCGTGACACCACGGCTGTGATCAAGGCCAATGGCGGTAACGTTCTGGGGTCTGTGCGCCATCCGCTGAACTCGTCCGACTTTTCGTCCTTCCTGTTGCAGGCGCAGAGCTCCAAGGCAAAGATCGTCGGGCTTGCCAATGCGGGCGGTGACACCACCAACTCGATCAAGCAGGCTTCGGAATTTGGCATTACGGCCGGTGGCCAGAAGCTCGCCGCCCTGCTGCTCTTCCTGACGGACGTGCATTCGCTCGGCCTGCCGATCGCCAAGGGTCTGCAGTTCACGGAATCCTTTTACTGGGATCTCAACGACCAGACGCGCGCCTTTGCCGCCCGCTTCCAGCCGCGCATGAAGAACAAGAACATGCCGGGCATGGTGCCGGCAGGCGATTATGCTGGCGTGACGCATTACCTGAAGGCGCTGGCAGCGCTCGATGGCAATCCGCATGACGGCGCAAAAGTCATCGCCAAGATGAAGGAAATGCCGACGGATGACCCGCTGTTTGGCAAGGGCGAAATCCGCGCCGATGGCCGT
>CAIZGQ010000347.1 GCA_903932565.1 uncultured Hyphomicrobiales bacterium | reverse complement strand
TAGGCATCGTACAGATACTCGCCGCGAACGACGACATTGCCGATGATCGGCAGCGTGGTCTTCCAGTCGAGGCCGGCACCAAGCGTCAGGCCGGTCTGACGGCGGGTCTGGCCATAAAATTGATTTCCACCGCCGTTGTAGATGTAGGTCTCGTTGAACGCGACGCCGCCAGCGATGTAGGGCAGAAAGGCCCCCATGTCGTAGCCGAAGCGGCCACGAACGCGCCCGGTGTAAAGTGTGTCCACATCGTGAGACACCAGGCCAACAGCGCCCGCATTGTGGGTCCGGATCAAGTCGAGGGTAATGTCTCCTTCGAGACCGTACACATACTTGCCGTTCTGGAAATTGTACCCAATCAGACCGCCGCCGGTCTGGCCGAGCTTGGTCACCGAATGGCTGGAAGCCTGGCTCGATTTGAACACACCGAGGCCCGCTCCGAAGATCGTGCCCGCATAAAACCCTTCCCACGTCGCAACGGGGGTGGCCACAAAGAGCGGAGCCTTGGTCACGCGGGCCGGAAGATCGGCGGCGCTTGCGCTGGCTGAGGCCAGAAGACCAAGCGAAATCAGGAGGGCGGTCGGTGTGGACGGCTGGAAGCGGGACATAGATATCCAAACATCAGGTTTTGATTATCTCGAACCATACAGAGCCCAGACCCCTGTTGCGACGGTTTATTGTCGCCTGCGGTTGTTTGGGCGCGACGTGTGGCAGCAAAGCCGCAATAAAAACAGTTAATCCACCGCTACTTACCGCGAATGAACCCTGTGTTCTATGCCGCAAGCCAGGTCAGCGCGCACGCGAGGGGCAGAGACCCCCGTGGTGGATGTCAGGTAATCAACCGTCAACACGCTTGTGGCAACCTGGACCCTTGAGCGTGTCTTGCGGCGCGCGCCGCGGACGCCCTCACCATGACCGACCTGACCGCTCGCCCTTTGTCGCATGTGGAGGCTGGCCCCGTGTCCCTTTGGACCCGGCTGCGCCTCGAGTGGATTTGCCTGGCGGGTGTCGTTCTGGCCAGCGTCATGCGCGCGTCGGCCTTCCTGATGGACGTCTGGCGGACCGGCGTCTTCAACGACACGGATGACGCAACCCGCATGGTTCAGGTGCGCGCGCTCATGGCCGGGCAAAGCTGGTTCGACATGACGCTGTACCGGCTCGATCCCCCGACCGGCATTGTCATGCATTGGTCGCGCGTCGTGGATGTGCCCATCGCGGTACTTGTGTGGATATTCAACCACATCACGACGCCGGAGCGCGGTGAAATTCTCGCCCGCATCGCATTCCCGCTGATCCTGACTGCGATTTTTGTGTTTCTGCTGTCGCGCACGGGGCGGGCGTTGGCTGGTCCGGAAAACGGTCACGTCGCCAGCATGACCGCGATGGTGGGGGCTCTGTTTGCAAGCGCCATTATCCAGTTCGTGCCCGGCCGCATTGATCATCATGCGCCGCAAATTATCCTGCTGACATTGTTCTTCTTGGGGCTCGTGCGCAGCTTCGATGCAACGACCGCCCGTTCCGCAATTGTCTCTGGTGCCAGTGCCGCGTTGTCCCTTGCGATCAGTCTGGAAAATCTTCCCTTCATCGCCACGGGTACTGCTGTTGTTGCACTTCACTGGATCATTCGAGGCGACCGCGCCGGACGTCAGATGGCCTGGCTCGCGGGCGCTTTGTTGGCCTGCCTTCCCGTCACCTTTGTCGCCACCGTGGGTCCATTGCAGTGGATGCACCCGGTTTGCGATGCTTATTCGAGTCCATTTTTGTTGACGGGTCTTGCGGGCGCTGCATCCCTTGGCATCCTTGCCAGGGCGACATGTTCTCTCCGTGTCTGGAAAGCCCGCGCCGGCGTTGCAACGCTGCTGGGCGCGGGTGTTGTTGCGATTTTTGTGATCGGCTTTCCAGACTGCCTGCACGATCCTTTGGGATCATCCGACCCCTTGATCGCGCTGTGGTTGCGCAACATCGACGAGGGGCGCCCGCTCACCGCTTTGATCTTTGGAGACCCCTTCCGCGCCGCAGCAATTCTAGTGCCCAATTTGTTTGGCATCTTGGCTGCAGTCACGATGATGAGAAAAGCCGAGCCCGATCAACGCGCGCCGTGGCTTCTCGCAGCCGCACTCATCGCCATTGGTCTTGCCGGCGCATGCTGGCAGATGCGCGTCGACACATCGACATCCGCCATCACACTGTGTGTCGGGGCAGTCTTTGCCGCGCACGTGGCCCGCCGATTTGCCGATGCAGACAGGCTGTCTTCAAAATTGGTGTGGGGGTTCACGCTCATTCTACCGTTCACCAACCTGCCGGAGGCGCTTGCTTCAGGTTTTGAGCCCGACGCAAAGCCAGCCATCACAGCGTCCGACACAACAACAACCTGCGATCATCCGGCAGATTTCGCGGGTCTTCGTCAATTGCCGCAAGCTCTTCTGTTTGATCCTATTGATGCCGGCCCGCACATATTGGCCAACACGCAGCATTCGGTGGTGGCTGCCTCCTATCATCGGGCCAAGCGCGGCAACCGGCTTGTGCTGGAGGCTTTCATGTCCGGGTCAGACCTCGCCGAGCGCGATGTGCGCAGCACGGGCGCCAGCTATCTCGTGTTTTGTCCGCAGATCGGCGAGATGAAATTTGATGCCCGCAAGGCACCGGACGGGCTCGCGGCCATGCTGATGGCCAACCGCGTGCCTGACTGGCTCGTGCCCGTCGATGTGCCAGGGCCCTATCGCGTGTTCGCCTTGCGCAAGCCAGCCGGTTGAGCTTTTTCAAAATGACCTCTGTCATGCAATCCCCTGCGCGGATCACGGCTGCTGCACCCGCTCAAGCACAAGCACATGCGCTGGCGCGATTTTGGCTGGTGGCCTTGCTGGGTTGGGCCCTGTCGATCGCACTGAACACGCACGGACTCCGTGAGGTTTTGCAGACAGGTGCGTTCAACGATCCAGACGATGCGCTGCGCATGGTGCAGGTGCGCGATTGGATGTCGGGCCAGGGTTGGTTTGATTTGCATGCGTGGCGCATGGATCCACCGACCGGCGTCTTCATGCATTGGTCGCGTGTGGTGGATGTGCCCATGGCAGGCCTGATTCTTTTCTTTCGCCTGTTCGCCGATCCGACTTTTGCCGAGCGACTGGCGCGCGTCGCCTTCCCCATTCTTCTGCAACTCGCAATCATCCTCGGCCTGATGTCTGCGGCGCGACGGCTGGCTGGTGAGGCGGCATCGGTTCCCGCCGCTGCACTTGCGGCCTTATCCGGCATGACGTTTGGCCAGTTTGAGCCCGGTCGCATCGGCCATCATGCGCCGCAAATCACACTGCTGGTTGCGATGGTGGCCGGGATGCTTGCAGCCTTCGACCTGCGTCACGCCAAGGCTGCCGCGCTCAGCGCGGCTTGCATGGCGCTCTCCCTGGCGATCAGCCTTGAGAACTTGCCCTTTATCGCAATTCTCAGCGCCGCCTTGCCGCTTGTCTGGGTGGTGCGTGGCGATGCGATGCGGCCCGCCTTGAAATGGTTTGGCGCGTCGCTCGCAGCCTGTCTGGCACTAGCGCTTGTCGCAACAATCGCGCCTTCGCGCTGGTTTGTGCTTGCGTGCGACGCTTATTCGGGAATCCAGATGGGCGCCGGACTTGCGGGCGCTGCGTTGTGCCTTGGCCTGGCGGCGCTCTCGCCGATATTGATCACAGTGCGGGCGCGATTGATCGCTGTCGCAGGCTCTGGATTGATATTTGGCCTTTGCCTGCTCGCTATGTTTCCGTCCTGCTTCAGCGATCCCTTTTCGCACATGGATCCTGTGGTGTTTTCACTGCTGATGCCGCAGATCACCGAGGCGCGACCTCTGAATGTGCTGTTCGCCATGCGCCCTTGGGTGACGGGTCTCTTGCTGATCGCGCCTCTCGGTTTGTCGATGCTCGCAGGGCTCGTGATGCTGATGGCAACACACGGCATTGCCCGCCTGCGCTGGCTGTTGCTGACACTTCTCTGCACAGCGGGATTTGCACTGTGCTTCTGGGAAATTCGGGTGAGCGGGTCGCTGCAGCCTCTCACGCTGATATCCGCTGCAGGGGCGGTGGCGCATGTCTCAACGTGGCTGGCCAAACGTTGGCGCGTGTCCGTTGCACTTTTGGGCGTTGGGCTTTCGCTGCCCTTCGCGCCGGTGAGTTTTGCGCTCGCCGCCGGTGATGTGCCGGACGACAATCCCGTCGAGACTGCGCAGGCGGCGCGCATTGCTGCATGCCGGTCTCCGCAGGCGCTTGAAGCTTTCGTGGGATTGCCCCCGGGTCTAGTTCTTGCGCCGATCATCGCGGGTTCACACATTCTGGTGTCAACGCCGATGGCGGTGCTGGGCGCGGCGTACCACCGCAACAATCACGGCAATCGCACGACGCTCGACACGTTCCGCGCGCCGCCGACGGAAGCTCTGGTTCGACTTCATGCGGCACATGCTGCCTATGTCGCCACATGCCCCGGTTCCGCCGTTGCCGAGGAGGCCATGGGCCTTGGCGCTGCACTCGCCAACGGGGACAGCGTCGAAGGCCTCACGCCATTGCCTGTGCCGGGCCCCTGGCGGATTTTCGCCGTTACGCAGCCCTGATTTTACAGATGGACAAAGCTTAATTTGAACGAGACGTAGGGCCAGCGTAGGTTTCTTGAATGGCTGCTGCCATCAGGAGAAGTCCCCATGACGTCGCGCCTTTTTATGACCCTTGCGTTGACAACAGCTCTCGGCACGGCTGTCTTTTTTGCAGTTCACGCACAGGCCGAGCAACCGCCAGGCCCGCCGCCGGCCGTTGGCGACACGCGTGGCGCACCGCTTCCGCCTCCACCTGATCATGAAGGTCGCCACGGCGATCAGGCGGGCGGTCGCGACATCGACCGTATGCTGAATTTTGGTTTGGGCGAGGGCCCGCGTCGCATGGGTCATTTGAGTGCCGAGGATCGCGCCGCATTTCTCGACGCGCGCATCGCCGCCGCCAAGGCGGCTTTGCACCTGAGCCCCGATCAGGACAAGCTGTGGCCGCCGGTTGAAACTGCCGTGCGTGATGCGATCGCCAAAGCTCAGTCCACCCGCAAGGAATTTGCCGACAGCGGCCGACCAAAAGACCCGGTGGATGGCCTCGCGCGCATGGCGGATGTGGCTCAATCACGCGGCGAGGTGTTGCACAAGCTGGTGGATGCCGCTCGCCCGCTTTACGCAAGCTTGAGCGAGGATCAGAAGCGTCGGCTCGGCATGATCATGCATCCGCATGGGCCTGAGGGCTGGCGCCAACGCATTGCCGATCACATGCGCGGATGGCGCGACTGGGGCCGTCGTCAGATCGATGGCGACGCGCGGCCCGGCCGGGGCGGCCCGAGAGATGATGATCGCGAGGATATGGGACGGCCAGGCCGTGGCCCCGGCCACTGGCGTGACGGCATGGCGGAACCGGGCGACACAGGCCTGTTCAAGCGCACCCGGGATGCCTTTTCCAGCGACCCGTCAGTCGCGTCTCCCACGACACTTCGACAGCCCCTGTAGCAGAGAAGCCCGCCGCGTGCGGGCTTTTTAAATTTGGGCGGCACTCGGCATCGGGCGTGTTTCAAACGGCTCACCCTGTGCGACCCGTTGTCGTCGCAAATTCATCATGGATCGCTTATGAGTGTTGGAACGGCTTTTGCCCGTTGCCCATCATCATCGCCGCCTTTGGCATATCGTACTGACGATCTGCCATTCGCATAGCCATTCACGTGACCCTCGGAGACCAGCATGAGCCTCAAAACACGCAACGCCGTTGTCACCGGATCGACGAGCGGCATCGGTCTTTGCATCGCCCGCGCCCTGGCCGCCGAAGGCGCCAACATTCTGATTAACGGGTTTGGGGACGCTTCCGCCATCGAGGCTGAACGCAGCAAGATTGAAACCGACTTCGACGTGAAATGCATCTACTCGGGCGCTGACATGAGCAAGCCTGTCGAGGTCGCCGGCATGATCAAGCAGGCCGAGGACACGCTGGGCTCCGTTGATATTCTGGTCAACAATGCGGGCATCCAGTTCGTCTCACCCATCGAGGAGTTCCCGATCGACAAGTGGGACGCCATCATTTCGATCAATCTGAATGCTGCGTTTCACGCCATCCGCGCGGCAGTGCCGGGCATGAAGACGCGCAAATGGGGCCGCATTATCAACACCGCGTCCGCCCATTCGCTGGTCGCCTCGCCCTTCAAGGCGGCCTATGTGACCGCCAAACACGGCCTTGCGGGTCTCAGCAAAACTGTGGCTTTGGAGACGGCGACGTTCGGCATCACATCGAACTGTATCTCGCCCGGCTATGTGTGGACCCCGCTCGTGGAAAAGCAGATTCCCGACAC
>CAIZGQ010000346.1 GCA_903932565.1 uncultured Hyphomicrobiales bacterium | reverse complement strand
TTGCCGGAGACGATCGAACTTGCGGACCATCCCTGGTTCATCGGTGTGCAATATCATCCGGAATTGAAATCGCGCCCGTTTGAGCCGCACCCGTTGTTTGCGAGCTTCATCAGCGCCGCTATGGTTCAAAGCCGCCTCGTCTGATCCCTTAGCGGAATACCCATCGCCCAATGTGATAAGCCGTCACACGGGGCCAACCCTTGCGTCGTCCACGATGGTCGGGCCATTGTTTGGCGCCCGAACGCTGGGTGCAGCGGCGCCATCAAATTTTTTTAAGGGAGGCCGTTGTGGCCCTTGCGATGCAGTCCGGCACAACCCGCCCGCGCGTTGGTCTTTTCGTCACCTGCCTTGTGGATCTGTTCCGGCCGAGCGTCGGGTTTGCAGCCGTCAAGCTGATCGAGGCGTCCGGCTGCGACGTGACAGTCCCAAGCCAGACCTGCTGCGGCCAACCCGCGTTCAATTCCGGCGACCGGGCCAACGCCAAGGCGATCGCCCTGCAGGTGATGGAAGCGTTTGCGGGCTGCGATTACATTGTTGCGCCGTCGGGCTCCTGCGGCGGCATGATCGCCAAGCATTATCCCGAATTGTTTGCCGACGATCCCAACATGGCCCAGCGCGCAGCGGACTTTGCGGGCAAGTGCCACGAGCTCGTGAGCTTTCTCGTGGACGTGCGCGGCATGACGCGGGTCGATGCCACCTGCGATGCGACCGTGACCTATCACGATTCCTGCTCCGGCCTGCGCGAGCTTGGCGTTCAGGGCCAGCCGCGCCAATTGCTGGCTACCGTTCAGGGCCTCGAGCTCGTCGAGATGACGGATTCCGACATCTGCTGCGGTTTTGGCGGAACGTTTGCAGTCAAGTACGGCGAGATTTCCGACGCCATCGTCACCAAGAAAACGGCGAGCATTGCCGCCACGAACACGCAAATGCTGCTCGCAGGTGATCTTGGCTGCCTGATGAACATGGCCGGCAAGTTGTCGCGGCAGGGCAAGGACATTGAAGTGCGCCATGTGGCCGAGGTGCTGGCCGGCATGCTGGACACGCCGCCGATTGGCGCGCCGCAGGATCGCTAACGCAGGCCGTTGCGCAGCGCATCGCGCAAATAGGTCAGGATGAAGCCTGGCATATGGTCGGGATCGATGTCGCTTTCGCTGCGCACAGCCAGGAAGTCTGCCAGTTCAGGCTCGGGATCCTGCGCAAGATAAGCATGGACGCGGGTCAGGATTTCATCGGTTGATGCGTTAAGCGTCATGGGTTTCAGGCAGGCGATCCGTGGGCCGTCGAAGACCAAGGCCCACTCGGGTGCAAGGGCAAGTTCCCTTGCCAGAATGCCGCTTTCTTCGGCCAGTTCCCGGATTGCGCTGGCTTCAAGATCAAGCCGGTCACCTGTGACGTCGTCGGGGTCAGGGGTGCCTGCGGCAAAGTAAATGCAACCCGCGTTGGCCGTGTGCGCACCCATGCGCCCCAAGAGATAGGCCCCATCCGCGCTGCGCAACGCCGCGGCGGAAAAGACATTGCGGACGCTGGCGTCTGGGAAGCCAAAATCCTGCCACGCCAGAAAGGCTGCAAAATCGGTCTCGAACCAGTCGCTTTGAAACACGCGCCCGCGCGCATCCTCGACAATCCGGCAAGCCCGCTGCAGCAACACGCGTCCGTTGAACAGGCGCGGCTGGGCGGCCACGCGCTTGGCCCAGTGCGCCGCGATCTCGCTGGCATGCGTGCGCGCAAACGGCCAGTCCCACGCGTGGACGTGGCCTTCAAGGGCCGCCACTTTTTCGATCCGCGGCGTATTGTTCATGCGGATAACGTGCCGTCCTGCACAACCACCGCCGAGCCCCCGATGCTGGCTTTGGCAAGGCGTCCATGCTCGATGTGCAGGGTCAGATGGATGAGGCTGCCACGGCCCATGTCAAAACCCTGTTCGATCATGAGCGAATGCTCGCCATCCTCGGGCCTGTCGAAGGCAACGATCGCACCCGCGAGCGCTGCGATGGCGGCACCCGTGGCGGGGTCCTCCGCAATGCCGAGCAGCGGCGCAAACATGCGGGCACTGAACGCATGGCCCTCCTGATCCACCTCCGGCGCATAGATGAAAACGCTGGAATTGCTGGTTTGAGCCAAGTCTGCCCAAGCTTTCAGATCGGGCTTTGCCTGCGCAATGGCGGCTCTGGTTTTCAGCGGAACAAACGTGAAGCTGACGCCGGCGGAATACCGCGAGGGAACGTGATCATCAAAGCCGATATCGTCGGGTAAAATTGACAGGGCGGCAGCCAGCGCTGCAGCGTCCGCCATCGGACCATCTACCTCGTGCGGGAGCAGGGGGAGTTCGAAACTCGCCCAAGCCGCAGACCCTCTTTTCTGCATCACGTCGCAGATGACGTCGCCGATCTTTTCTTCCAGCACCACACGCAAGCTGCTGCGGGCGAGGAGATCCGGGGCCCGCGCCTGTGCAATGGCGATGGCCGCGCCGATCGTTGGATGGCCCGCAAACGGCAGTTCCGCGGAAGGCGTAAAGATGCGCAGTCGCGCCGTATTCACGGGATAGTGCGGATCAAGAACGAACACAGTTTCCGACAGGTTGAACTCGCGCGCGATGGCTTGCATCTGCCCGTCATCCAGCCCACCCGCATCATGCACGACGGCCAGCGGATTTCCGGCCAGCGGTGTGTCGGTGAAGACGTCCAGCGTCTGGAATCTGCGCCGCATCGCTAGCCCTTGTTCAAACGCTCACATCTCACTTGATGAAAACGTAAATGTCCACGGCGAGCTTGGTGTCCTCCGAATCTTTGGTTTCCACGAGATATTGCTCAATGAAGAGATTTTTGGCCTCGATCCCTTTTTCATCGAGATAGGCGGTAATCGCCTCGTAAGTTGAATCGATATCGTCGTAAGCGCCGCGATGCTCGAATTTGAGCGTCTTGCCGCCGGGCGATTGCGAGAGTTTGACCGTGGGCGACAGCTGGTCCTTGCCCGCCGGGATGGCGGCAATCGGAATCATCGCGTCATAGCGAAAGCCTTGATCATCGGTTTGCAAAAACACGGTGAAGGGCTTGCCAGCTGGTTCGATCCCGGCGCGCGCGAGTTCGGCGCGCAGCTTCACAAAGGCCTTGCTGATGTCTTCAAAGCCATTGTCCCA
>CAIZGQ010000345.1 GCA_903932565.1 uncultured Hyphomicrobiales bacterium | reverse complement strand
TGCGCGCCTATCATCACACATATGGCTTACCGGTGCTGACCACCAATTGTTCCAACAATTACGGCCCGTATCATTTCCCCGATAAGCTGATGCCGCTGATGATCATCAACGCTTTGGAGGGGCTTCCTTTGCCCGTTTATGGTGATGGCCAAAACGTGCGGGACTGGCTGTTTGTTGAAGATCACGCGGACGCTCTGATCGCTGTCATTGAGCGTGGCAAGATTGGTGAAAATTATAATATTGGCGGGAACTGTGAACGCCGAAATCTCGATGTGGTTGAGAAAATCGCCGATCTTGTGGACGAACTGGTGCCGCGAGACGGCTCACGTCGCGATCTCATTCGATTTGTGACAGATCGACCAGGGCACGATCAGCGTTATGCCATTGATGCCTCAAAAATTGAGCGGGAGCTCAGATGGCGTCCGCAACATAATTTCGAGCAGGGCCTTCTCGAGACCGTCCTCTGGTATATTAATAACCGCCGTTGGTGGAGCGATATCCGATCGGGCGCCTATCGTGGCGAACGTCTTGGCGTTCTGGTGTCCTGATGCAGATCGAATTGACCGCTCTTGAGGGTGTCAAAATCTTGACACCAAAGCGTATCGAGGACGCGCGTGGCTTCTTTTCAGAGGTCTACAGCAAGAAAACCCTCGAAAGCGCGGGGCTATCTTTAGATTTTGTGCAGGACAATCATTCGTTGTCTGTCGACGTTGGGACCATTCGAGGCTTGCATTATCAGTCAGCACCTTTCGCGCAAGACAAACTTGTTCGGGTAACGCGGGGACGCATTCTGGACATTGCTGTCGACATTCGACGGACGTCTGCGTCCTTCGGACAACATGTCAGTGTCGAATTATCACAAAAAAACGGGCGCCAACTTTTGGTCCCAGTCGGCTTCGCCCATGGTTTTGTCACGTTGGAAGCTGACACTGAAGTCATTTACAAGGTGACCAATTACTACTCTCCGTCCAATGACCATGGCCTTGCCTTTGATGACCCGCAACTTGGCATCAATTGGGGGATCGATCTCGCAAAGGCTATCCTATCTGACAAAGACCGG
Organism: uncultured Hyphomicrobiales bacterium; assembly: GCA_903932565.1. Lineage (GTDB taxonomy): Bacteria > Pseudomonadota > Alphaproteobacteria > Rhizobiales > Beijerinckiaceae > Terripilifer. The sequence goes on along the minus strand of CAIZGQ010000345.1, from coordinate 998 downwards.
CGCCATCCAAGGCTCGCCGATGCTACCATTCTGTTTGATTGAGCCCCGCCGTGAAAATTGCTGTCATCGGTCGTTCCGGTCAGGTTGCGCAGGCGTTGCTGGAGCGGGGTGCCAAGCAGGGCCTCGAGATCGTGTGCTTTGGCCGACCGAGCCTTGATCTTGCTGACGAATACAGCATCGTTCGTGCGCTCTCGTCCTTGCAATGCGACGTGGTCATCAATGCTGCGGCTTATACGGCCGTTGATCGCGCCGAAAGCGAAGAGGCCTTGGCGACCGCAATCAATGGGCGAGGCGCTGGGGCCGTGGCTGACGTTGCCGCAAAGCTTGGCCTCCCATTTCTGCATATTTCAACTGATTATGTTTTCGCAGGTGATGGAAAAGAGCCTTATTCTGAAAGCGATATGACAGGTCCCCTGAGCGCTTATGGACGCTCAAAACTTGCCGGTGAGATCGCCGTCATGGCTGCCAATCCGCGTTCAGCGATTTTCCGGACATCATGGGTCTACAGCCCGTTTGGCTCGAATTTTGTAAAGACCATGTTGCGGCTGGGTGAAACGAGGTCTGAGGTGAGCGTTGTTGCGGATCAAGTTGGATCTCCGACCAGCGCTTTCGATATCGCGGATGCTTTAATATCCGCGTCTCGTCGTATCGTGGCAGAGCCGACAAATAAAGACCTGTTTGGCGTGTTTCACCTTACAGGCACCAGCGAGGCAAGTTGGGCAGAATTTGCTGAAGCGATCTTTGCATTTCGTGCATCTGCGGGTCAGCCGATGGTTGGTGTAAAGCCCATTACAACTGCGGATTATCCGACACCGGCCCGCCGGCCAGCGAACTCTCGCCTCTCGTGTAAAAAGCGTGAGCTCATCTAGGGGCTGCAATTGCCTGCCGGGCATGAATCCTTGAACGTGACCCTCGCGCGTCTGCTCGACGCGCAACAAGTGTGAGTTGATCCTATGCGCGGAATTATTCTGGCTGGCGGAAGTGGCACTAGACTGCAC
>CAIZGQ010000344.1 GCA_903932565.1 uncultured Hyphomicrobiales bacterium | reverse complement strand
TTGTAGTTCTGCGTTTCGGTGACGGTCCCGCCGCACTGGCAGACTGCCCCTGTCATCTTGCCCATGTTGAGGTAACGATACCCGACATCAAGCTTCAGGTTCGGCGCAATATCCGTGCTGAACCCGGTCATGAAGGCGTAGGCAAAGTTCCACTTTGAGGACGCTGGCGAATCGACAATGCCGCCGTTTTGAAGGGCTGCATTCAGATCTGTGCTGACGCTGATGCGGTTGTAGGCTGCGCCGACGCCGACACCGATGTAGGGCGTGATGCTGCCATAGGTGCCCAGATCAAGATAGCCGTTGGCAAGGAACACGCGGTGGCTGAAGTTCACCTTGTAAGAATCGATACAACGCGAGACGGGTCCATTGACGTTGCCAACGCAGCTGGTGTTGGCACCGGGGGTGTCGGAGTAGGATTCATACCAGTGGCGACGACCGCCATCATGCCATTCACCCGTCACGTCCGCACGGAACCAGCTGTTGAACTGATAACCAGCACCAACCCCGACGATCGCGCCGGGCGTATCCTGGCCGCCCGAATATGCGAGATTCGCCGGCGTGAAGCCGGTAATGACCGAGTTTGGCCGTCCGTTCGAGTTCAAGCCGATGCCGACATCACCGCGCACGTAAAAGCCGCCTGTTTCGACGATCGAACCGCGCAACGGCATGTCAACAGCCGGAGCGGGCGGAAGCAAATCAGCAGATTGCACCGCAGTTGTGCCAAGCAGCGCGAAGGCTGCGGCGATGGAGAGGGCGCGAATTCTGCCCATGTTTCAATCCTCATCGTTGCGCAGACGGCTGACGCCCTGCGTTCTGTGAACCTAAGGAATGTTGGGGCATTAAGGTTAACAGCCGCTTAAACGCAGCGTCATTTCGCACGACTTTGAAAAAAGCGCTGTTTCAGCAAGCTTTTACAGGGCAGTCCCCGCCGGTTTCAAAATCGTTAATGTGGGGCAGTGCAGAGTTTAAGCTGCACCGCCTGACTTTATTCTGCAGCCGCGGCGCGCAGCCCTTCGCCCTTGATGGCGGCGCAAATGGTATCGACGACGTCTTCCACCAGATCGCGATCATCACCTTCTGCCATCACGCGGATCAGGGGCTCTGTTCCCGAGGGGCGAATGACCAGGCGGCCCGTCTTGCCAAGACGCGCCTGTCCATCTTCGATTGCCTTTTCGACAGCTGGCTCGGCGAGCGGCTTGCCGCCGGTGAAGCGGACATTTTTCAGAATTTGCGGCACCGGCTCAAAGCGGCGGCAAATCTGGCTGACAGGCTTGTTCTGCTTTTGAACAACGGACAACACCTGGAGGGCTGCGACAAGACAATCGCCCGTCGTCGAGTAATCCGACAGGATGATGTGGCCGGATTGCTCCCCACCCAAATTGTAGCCGTGCTGGCGCATATGTTCGAGAACGTAGCGGTCGCCAACAGCCGTTCGCTCCATGCCCAGCTGGATCGAGTCCAGATAGCGTTCGAGGCCGAGGTTGGACATGACGGTTGTGACGATGCCTGGGCGCGACAGACGCCCGTCGTCTTTCCAGCTCTCTGCGATGACGGCCATCAACTGGTCGCCATCGATAATCTGTCCGCCCTCATCCACAAGAAGCACGCGGTCCGCGTCGCCATCCAGCGCAATTCCAATATCCGCACGCACTTCGCGGACTTTCCGGATCAGCGTTTCAGGCGCTGTCGATCCAACTTCATGATTGATGTTGAACCCGTCAGGCTCATCACCAATCGTGATCACTTCGGCACCAAGTTCCCACAATGCCTCGGGTGCAACTTTGTAGGCCGCGCCGTTGGCGCAATCCAGAACGATGCGCAAACCTTCGAGCGAAAGTGTGCGGGGCAGGGTGCGCTTTGCAAATTCAATGTAACGCGCGTGGACTCCTTCGACGCGCTTGGCGCGGCCCAGATCGCGGGATTTCGACAGACTTAGATTGCTGTCCTTGGCGAGCATCGCTTCAATCTCGTGCTCGACCTCATCCGACAGTTTGAAGCCATCAGGGCCAAACAGCTTGATGCCATTGTCTTCAAACGGATTGTGCGAGGCGGAAATCATAACGCCCACATCGCAACGCATCGAGCGCGTCAGCATGGCGACGGCTGGTGTTGGGATGGGTCCGAGCAACAGGACATCCATGCCCACAGAGGTGAGGCCCGCCACCATGGCGTATTCGATCATGTAGCCCGACAGCCGCGTGTCCTTGCCGATCACAACGCGATGGCGGTGGTCGCCGCGCTGGAACACGAGGCCGGTCGCCTGGCCAACTCGCATCGCCAGTTCGGGCGTGATCACGCCGTTGGCTTTGCCGCGAATGCCATCCGTTCCAAAGAATTTCCGCGCCATATCAGTTCTCACAACCCCGCCTAAGCGAGTGTCACGGGCAAAAACAGCCCAGCCACCCCTGTTGATTACGACATTCTGTCTCTAGTTGGTCCTTCGCAATGCCGTAAATCAAGATTCATAGCGCGGCGTTACAAAAACACTCTTAAGATATCTCAACAGGGTCGACGTCGACCAAAGTCGTGGGGACCCATGACTTTTGGGACTTTTCAAAGCTTGGACTTAACAATAGATTTACCACAGATCGAAGGCGTCGCGTTGAGTTCATTGCACTGGCGATTGCGGTCTATTTATTTGTTTAACCAAGCCAATTAGAGGCTCGTCCCAATGCCTCAAAGTCACTTTTTTATGAAAACCGGTGACAAGGCCCCGGCGCGTGTGGATATTACCGTCACGCGTACGGATCTTGCCGACACGGCGCATGAGGCGGTCCCCCGGGTGTCACGCCGAGAGGCTCGGGGGATCGTTGACCAGATATTCGAAGAAATATCGATCGCCCTGCTGAAAGACGAGACGGTCAAGCTTCACACGTTCGGATCATTCGTGATCCGTAACAAACGTGAGCGACTGGGGCGTAATCCACGCACCGGCGTCAGCGTCGAGATCGAGCCGCGCAAAGTGATCGCCTTTAAAGCATCACCGCAGATGCGCGAATTGATCCACGTTGGTTACGACCATCTGCTTCTTGGCACCGCGCCATCTGTGCAGAGCGACCCAGAACCCTTGCCCGTGCGGACTGCGCAAAAGGCGCGCGTCAAAACGCCGACGACGGAAAAAGTTTAGGCGAGGCTGGAAGGTCCTGCTTTCCGAAAATACGACGTCGGCCGGACCCATAAAAATGGGTCAGCGCCGACGTTTTGCGTTTGCTGGTCAGATAGTGGCGTCAGATCGTGGCAGACGGGTCGGGTTCACCATCGCTCCAGCGCGCGCGGGTTCGGCCCGGCATGCGGGGACGGCCCTGCATCATCGCACGGGCGAGGCCCTTCAATGGTTTGGCAAAGCGATCAAGGTCTTCCGCCCGCCGCACAAGCGTGTCACCGCGGGTCAGCTCTTTGTCCATGGC
>CAIZGQ010000343.1 GCA_903932565.1 uncultured Hyphomicrobiales bacterium | reverse complement strand
GCGAGCGCCGCCTCCCACCGCAACCCGAGCCCAAGATTGGCGGGCGAGGTAAAAACCCCCGTAAAGCGTTCGCGCAAGCGCGCTGGCCAGTCGAGTGCGGCAGAATATGCGCCAAGCCCGCGCGGCAAATTGGCTCCCGCAGCAAAGCGCGGCATCAATGCGCCGGGCAAAAGCAAGGCGCCCGCAAAAGGCGGTCCGCCAGCAAATTTTGACCCCGTCACCATCACAAGAAAGCCCTGGTGCAAATCCGACTGCAGGCGCGCGGGGGCACACCGCATCTGGCAGGCGTCAACGAGAACCGTGACACGGCCGGGCGCTGCTGCTGCAATCCGCGCTGCGGCCTCGCGGCTGACGCCGGCGACACCTGTTTTTGAGGAATCGAGCACATGAAGGAGCACATCGCTCCCGTTGTGCAGCGCGCGCATGGCGATCTGGGCTGCATCGAGATCAACATCGACTGATGGACGCAGGTCACCATTGGGTTTGCGGATCTCAATGGCCTCGACCCTGATGTCCGCCTCTTCCCAACCTGCCAGTCGCGTTCGTGCCACCACGTCGCCCTGCAGCGATGTGGTCGCGAGAAAATGCTGTCCGGCCGCCGCAAAGCGCACCCCGCTGCCGGTCTCGTCCGGGGCCACGACAATATTGACGAGGGGACGAACCGTGCTGCCGCGCCCAAACGCAAGCGCGAGAAGCTCGGTTTCCGTACCCGAGCCCGCCAGCACAGCCTGCGCGCCTTCGATGCCGTAGAGCGCAAGAAGGCGTGCGCGAAGCCCGTCAAACCAATCTTCAAGATCGAGCCGCGTGGCGCGGTCCTGATCAAGAATTGCCGCTAGCACGCGTCCAGCCGCCGCATAGCCGCGCGGGCTGATGGTGGAGGCGGTGGACGACGAAAAGAAAATCTCGTTGGGTGCGGGTGTCGGCGTCGTCCCGTATTTGCTGCTGCCGGTGACTGCATCTGGCCAAATGCGCTCGTCGCCGCCCGAGACGAGCAGCATATTCAGTTGCGCCTGCAGGTGCCCCGGCTCTGACCGCACGAGGTCAGCCGCGCCGGTCTGAACGGTCAACCGCTCAGATTTGCGGGCGAGGGATACAGCCTGAACCTCTGTGTCATTCGAGGCCCGCCGCGCGAGCAAATCCATAGATCGAGCTCCAGGCGAATCAGACTGAGACACCTCAATGTTCAAAACAGAATGAGCCACCATGCGTTAACCTGGGGTTTCCATTGTTTTGATTTTTTGGGTCAAGACTGATGCCATGCCGTTCAATTTGAGAGGTGTTTTCAAAATCTGCGGAGATGCAGGACAGCGCTGCCGCACGTGCGAGGCCACCATGGCCGGGGCGGCTTGCTTCAGCATTGCCACCTGACGCGCTATCACCACAAAAAACCCGCCCCCAGTTTCCTGGGGCGGGTTATGTCGTGGATCGTCGACGCGTTTGCAGACGTCAGTAATGGGCGTCGAAGAACGCCAAAGTCCGCGTCAATGCGAGGTCGGACGCTGTCTTGTCGAAGCTGCCACGTTCGTCACAGCTGAACCCATGGTCGGCTGCATAGACATAAACCGGAACTTCCGGCCGGGCCTGCTTGATTTTTTCAACATCAGCCATCGGAATCGAGTGATCGCGCTCGCCAAAATGCAACATGGTCGGGACCTTGGGAGCCTCGTCACACATGCCTGCGATTCCGCCGCCATAGTACCCGACCGCCAGCCCGATCTGTGGGAGTTTCACCGCCGCCGCATAGGCAAGCGTACCTCCCAGACAATAGCCAACAATGCCGACCTTTCCGGCTGAGCCCGCT
>CAIZGQ010000342.1 GCA_903932565.1 uncultured Hyphomicrobiales bacterium | reverse complement strand
TTGGGTGCGACGCCGCTTCTGCACGTACTGACGCCTGTTCAATCGGTCAGCGGCGCGCCCTGGTGGAGTGCCGCGACAAGGGGCGTGAACGCACCATCCGTCTCATGCAGCACCAAAGCCGGGCGCAACCGCAAAGGAGCCCGGCTACCTTTTTGCCCGGTGACAAGCAGGCGGATGGCGTCAGCACCCGCCCGTGGCTGCACAGGACGGACGCAGACACCGCCGATGCGGCCCTCCGCTGCCTGCAGCAGATCAGCCAGACGGTCGGCCCGGTGAATCATGACGAGCGTGCCACCAGGTGCCAGCAGAGCCGTCACCGCCCGCATCCAGCCATCAATCCCGCCGCTCTCGCCGGGCAGAACAGGCCGCTCGGCATGGGCCAAAGCCCGGCTTGCATCGGGTGACACGCGGGCGTGGGCCGGATCGAGATAAGGGGGGTTGGTGATAACGACGCTCGCAGCCCCATCACTCAAGCCTGCGGCCCGGCGGGATCGGGCCTGAAGCAGGTCAGCACTGACAGCCCGGCCCCGATCGGCAAAGCCATTCAGCACGAGATTTTCAGCGGCCAGATTGGCAAGCTCGGGGTCAATTTCTACAAGGTCCAGTCGCGCATCGGGGCAGCGCATGAGCAGCGTTAGACCGGCCGCGCCCGTTCCCGCACCAGCATCAAGGATAAGGCCAGCGGTTTGGGGCGCGGCCGCTGCCAGCAAAATTGCGTCCGTCCCCGCGCGATGGCCTTTGCGGAACTGCCGCAGCTGCAGCCGGCCGCCCAGCAGAGCATCCATCTCGACGACTTGTCTGGAATCTACCTCGCTGACGGGCTCAGGCAAGACGAAGCTCCGCAGCAAATCCAGCGTCCACGAGGATGCGGCGGGCGCGATCCAGCAGATCACCCGGGACTAGCACGCGGCGCGGCAGAAACCCCGTCGAGCCTTCAAGGGCGCTCATGTGCTGATCCGCCACAAGCACAGCGATGCCATTTTCAGCGAGCAAACTCTCCACGATCGAAATCAACACAAGATCGTTGGTGCGCACGAGTTCCTTCACCTGACTTCCTTCACCTGAATTCCTTCATCTGAGCTCTGCAACCTGATATCGGGAACCTGATCCTTGACCTTCCAGCAATCGCAATCCTAGCAAGACAGCGTCGCCCTGTCGTGATCTGATCATCCATGCAGCGGCGGTTCCATTTGACGCCTCGCCTTGCCGCTGGACGGAGGCTAGTTTAAGCGAGCTTGCAATGTAGGTTCTGCTGAACCTGACCGGAACGAATAAGGACAAGAATCTTGGGCGTCGTGGTTCCCGTGAAAGAAGCGAGCCGTAGCCGGGGCATTGAGCCTCTGGTGGATCTCGTGGCGGCTGACATGGAGCGCGTCAATGCGGTCATTCTGGCGCGGACGGGCTCGGACGTGACCATGATTCCGGAAGTCGCGAACCACCTGATCGATTCGGGCGGCAAGCGCCTTCGCCCGATGCTGACGCTGGCGGCTGCCTCACTCTGCCATTATCGTGGCGACGGGCATATCAAACTCGCAGCCGCTGTTGAATTCATGCACACCGCGACACTGCTGCATGACGACGTGGTCGACGAAAGCGATATGCGCCGCGGCAAGGCGGCTGCCCGCATGGTCTGGGGAAACGAAGCCAGCGTGCTCGTCGGCGATTTCCTGCTCGGGCAGGCTTTTAAGATGATGGTCGAGGTCGGCTCGCTCCCCTGCCTCGATGTGTTGGCGACAGCCGCTGCCGTCATCGCGGAAGGCGAGGTCATGCAGCTCGCCGCCGCCAAGAAGACCAGCACCACGGAGGAGGATTATCTCGCCGTCATTCGCGCCAAGACTGCAGCCTTGTTTGCTGCGGCTGCCGAAGTTGGCCCGATCCTGGCCGGACGCCCGGAAAGCGAACTCGCAGCCTGTCGCGCCTACGGGATGAATCTCGGCATTGCCTTCCAGCTGATCGACGATGCGCTGGATTACGGCGGCACGTCGGCGGAGCTTGGCAAGAACGTCGGGGACGATTTCCGCGAAGGTAAGATCACATTGCCGGTCGTGCTGGCGTTGCGTCGTGGGACCGCAACGGAACTCGCCTTCTGGCAGCGCGTGCTTGAACACAGTACAATTGAAGACGGCGATCTTGATCACGCTCTCGCCATTCTACGGCGGCACGATGCGCTGGAAGACACAATCAAATGCGCACGCGGTTACGGCGCGCTCGCCATGGATGCGCTCGCGATCTTCCCGCCCTCCCCCATGCGCGACGCGCTGCACGATGTGGTGGAATTCTGTATCGCCCGCTCGCATTGACGCCGGGCGGACTGCGATCCACGCTCCATTGCGGCAATTTTTGACGAGACCAAAACGCCCAAGGCCAAGATGCGCACGTCTGACAGCGATATCCTGATCATTCCCGGCCTTGGCGGCTCCGGCCCCGACCATTGGCAGACGCGTTGGGAATCGAAACTCTCGACCGCACGGCGTGTCGAACAGGCGGACTGGCACCAGCCTGACCTGGACGCGTGGGTGCAGCGGATTGTTGAGCAGGTTGCAGCCAGCGAACGTCCGGTGATCCTCGTCGCGCATTCGCTCGGCGTGTGGGCGGTGGCGCAGGCCGCCGCAAAACTTGACCAGAGCAAGGTCAAGGGCGCACTGCTTGTCGCCCCTGTGGATGCTGAGCAGATCCGCGCGCACGAGAAGATCGATTCGCGTTTCGCGGAGATGGAACATGGGAAACTTCCCTTCCCCGCCGTGCTGGTGGGCAGCCAGAACGATCCTTATGCATCCATCGAGGCTTCAAAGGCATTAGCTGACAAGCTTGGCGCAGAATTCCTCGATGCGGGCGAAGCTGGCCACATCAATGCCGAATCCGGCCATGGCCCATGGCCCGAAGGCTTGATGCGCTTTGCTGGTTTTTTGCGGAGCCTCTGAGCCTCACGCCTTGGGAGCGCGCGCCGTCAAACAAATCACGGCCGACATGCCGCCGTGGCCGGAGCCTTCCTGCATCTCAAGCTCTTCCTCCACGATCTGCAGATCCGCCAAATCCGAAAAGGCAGCCTCCAGCATCTCGCGCGTATAAAGTTGATCGAGCACCTTGGGGCCGCCCGTGCCATAAGCAAGCTGCCTGGGCGTATAGCCTTGCAGAATGAAAAGACCGCCCGGTTTCAAAGCTTTTTTCACACCTGCCCATTTAAGCGCGCGTTCGGACGGCGTCGAGAACTGTGTGAAAATATCAATCACGACATCGTATCGAGCGTGCGGATAGGCATATGTATGGACATCCGCCTGCTGCAACGTGAGCGTGACACCCCGCTTGTCCGCGAGCGCTTTTGCTTTGGCTTGGCCTGCCGGTGAAAAATCCAGCGACAGCACATC